>JAIEMH010000253.1 GCA_019752245.1 Flavobacteriaceae bacterium | reverse complement strand
GTAAAAAGCATCATATACTTTCTCCTGAATTACTTTAAACTGAACCGAAACTTTCATTTTGATAAACACGTTATCTTGAGTTTTAGTTTCGATTATTACATCAAGTTGTTGAATCCTTAAATTTACTCTTCCGGCAATTCTATCAATAATAGGAAGTTTAAGCTGCAAACCAGAATTTCTAATACTCATAAATTTTCCAAATCGTTCAATAACAACAGCGCTTTGTTGCTTTACAGTAAAGAAGGAAGAGAATAAAATAATTAATCCGAAGACTACTAAAATAATAAAGAAGATTTCCATTTGTAATATTTAATTGGTTAATGTAGTTATTATACGATAAAAATGTATGTTTGTTACAAATTAACTTTTTAATAATGAAGAAATCTTTTTTTACAGTTGTGCTATTGATTTTTACAACTACAATTTTTGCACAATATCAAAACCGTGATGGAAATCGAATTGGAATTTCTGGAGGCGTAAATCAATCAACACTTTATACGTCTAATTTTAATTCTAAACCAGGAATTGGTTATGCTGGTGGACTTTCTGTTAGAGGAAATTACTATAATGACTGGAGTATGATTTTTGGAATGCAATTTTTTGTAAACAAATTTTCATTAGAAACAACTTCAGCTTCACTCAGTAAAGAAACTGAATTCAGTCTTACTGGAGTTCAAATAAGATTATTACTTAGTTACAATATAGTAGAAGATCATGTTTCGTTCGATTTTGGACCTGTTTTACAAGTAAATGGCAAAATGAGTATAGATTCGAGAGATGAAACTAACCTAATTAATGGAACGTTATTGCAATCAAAAGAAATACTAGATGTTTCTAAAATTAACGGAAATTTTTATGCCGGAATTTCTGCTGGAGGAAAAGTTGTAAGAGCTGTAATTTTCTACGAATATGGTTTTACAAATGTCTTGAACAAATTAAACAGCGAAGAAGGATTGACACTTTTAAATAACAATTCCAAATTCAAAGGTAATATAGGAACTATTAGCGGTCAGATAATTTTTAACTTGTAACATAAAAAAAAGCCCTGAATTTCAGGGCTTTTCTTTTTCTATAAACTAGCAATCGCTTTTTCCAATCGTTTGATGGTTTCGTCTTTTCCAATCAATTCTACAATATCAAAAAGATGTGGTCCTTTTAAAGCACCAACTAAACTCAATCTAAATGGCTGCATCACTTTACCCATTCCAATTTCGTTTTTCGTCATCCAATCTTTTACAATTGTTTCGATATTTATAGAAGTAAAATCTCCAATATTTTCCAAAACGGAAATCAATTGTTGCATTAAATTTGGCGTTTCTTCTTTCCAATTCTTAGCTGCTTTTTCATCGTACGATGTTGGAGCAACAAAGAAATAATCGGCTAATTCCCAGAAATCTGAGACAAAATTAGCGCGTTCTTTTATAGAAGAAACTATTTTAACAAGCGCTGTATAATCTACATCAATTCCTTTTTCATAAACAATAGGAGCGAAGGCTTTTGCTAAATCTTCATCACTTTGTTTTTGTAAATATTGGTGATTAAACCATTTGTTTTTCTCCGGATCAAATTTTGCTCCAGCTTTATGAACTCTATTCAAATCAAATTTTTCTGCCAATTCTTCTAACGAAAAGATTTCTTGATCTGTTCCGTCATTCCAACCCAGTAATGCTAAAAAGTTTACAACAGCTTCTGGAAAAAATCCGTTTTCTCTATAACCAGATGAAATTCCTTCTTCGGTTTTCCATTCTAAAGGAAACACTGGAAATCCCATTTTATCGCCATCACGTTTGGATAATTTTCCGTTTCCAATTGGTTTTAAAATCAATGGTAAATGTGCAAATTCTGGTGCTTCCCAACCAAATGCTTTGTACAATAAACTGTGCAAAGGCATTGATGGCAACCATTCTTCACCACGAATTACATGAGAAGTTTCCATCAAATGATCATCAACAATATTTGCTAGATGATAGGTTGGCATTCCGTCCGATTTGAATAATACTTTATCGTCTAATAAATTCGTTTCAAATTTAATAGCACCACGAATGATATCATGTAAATGCAATGTTTCATTTACCGGAGTTTTAAATCTAATTACATAGTCTTCTCCAGCAGCAATTCGTTTATCGGTTTCTTCTTTTGAAATTACTAATGAAGTATCTAATTTTTCACGATTATGCCAGTTGTAAATGAAGGTTTTTCCTTCTGCTTCATGTTGTTTTCTATGTGCATCCAAAGCTTCGGCTGTATCAAAAGCGTAATAAGCCCAACCTGAATTTATCAATTGATCAGCATATTCTTTGTACAATTCTTTTCTTTCCGATTGACGGTAAGGTCCAAATTTTTCGTTCTTTCCAACTGTTTCACTTGGTGCAATTCCTAGCCATTCTAATGCTTCAAGAATGTATTCTTCTGCTCCAGGAACAAAACGATTTTGGTCGGTATCTTCAATTCGTAAATAGAAAACACCGTTATTTTTTTTAGCAAATAAATAATTGAATAAGGCAGTTCTAACACCACCAATATGCAAAGGTCCAGTCGGACTTGGTGCAAAACGCACACGAACTTGTTTAGACATGATTTGTAAAATTTGGTGCAAAGATACGATTTCAAAAATCAATTTCAATTTCAAAAATCAATTTCAATTTCAAAAATCAATTTCAATTTCAAAAGGCAATTTCAAACTCAAAAACCAATTTCAATATCAAAAATCAAGTAAAAACTATTTTTTGATATTGACTTTTTAGATTGATTTTGCAAATTGACTTTTGAAATTGACTTTTGAAATTGACTTTTGAAATTGACTTTTGAAATTGACTTTTGAAATTGACTTTTCGTTTAGCAAATATTTAACTTTGATGCTAAGTATAAATTTGTATTTTTATCGGTTATAAACAAATGATTAACAATTTTGGAAAATCAGAACATAATTTATAATAAACTCGAACAGTTTATTAAGAAGTTTTACACAAATGAGTTACTACGTGGAACAATTTTCTTCGTAGGAATCGGATTGTTGTATTTTCTTTTTACACTTTTTGTAGAATATTTTCTTTGGTTAAAACCAACAGCTAGAACTATCTTATTCTGGACGTTTATTGTCGTGGAACTTTTCTTGTTGTTGCGATTTATTTTGTTTCCAATTTTTAAATTATTCAAACTTCAAAAAGGAATTAATTACGACGATGCCTCCAAAATCATCGGAAATCATTTCAACGAAGTAGGCGATAAGCTGACCAACTTTTTACAATTATCAAGAGATTCAGATAGTCTTCAGAAAAATTCAGAATTGCTTTTAGCTTCAATAGATCAAAAAGCAAATACTTTGCAACCAATTCCTTTTGGTAATGCGATTAATTTTGGAACTAATAAGAAATTTTTACCATTAGCAATTATTCCTATTCTGTTTTTTGTGTTTTTTTATTTGTCTGGAAATAGTAATTTTATTTCTCAGAGTTTGAATCGTGTGGTGCATTACAAAGAACAATTTTTGCCACCAGCACCATTTGAATTTCAACTTTTAAATAAAAATTTGCAAACTGAACAAAACCAAGATTTTCTTCTGAAAGTAAAAACAGTTGGTAAAGTTGTTCCTGAGAATGCTATGATTTTTATTGGTGATGAAAGTTATTTTATGGAAAGTAATAAAGCTGGTGAATTTCAATTTGTGATTCCAAAACCAAAAGAAAGTTTAGAATTTCATATTGAGGCAAACGATGTTTCTTCTCACGAATATGAATTGAACGTTGTTACTGTTCCATCGATTGCAAATTTCGAAATGGTTTTAAATTTCCCAGGATATCTAAATAAAAAATCAGAAATTATAAAAGGAACTGGAAATGCAGTACTTCCAGAAGGAACTCGTGTGACATGGAGAATGAACACTTTGGCTACTCAAAAAGTAGAGTGGTTGGATGCAGCTACAAAGTATGCTTTTGCTAAACAAAATAATCAGTTTTTATTGTCTAAAAATATTGTTCAAAATACAGATTATCAAATTGTTACTTCGAATAATAAAGTTCAGAATTATGAGAAGTTAAATTATCAGATTTCTGTTGTTAAAGATCAATTTCCAACAATTACTGTAGGAAACGCTCCAGACAGCCTTAAAATTGAAAAAAACTATGTTTTAGGGCAAGTTTCTGATGATTACGGACTTTCTAGACTGCAAGTAGTTTATTATCCAAAAGACAAGCTTAATTCTGCTAAACGTGGAACAATTGCTGTTAAGCGCGATGTTTATGATCAGTTTGTGTTTGCTTTTCCTAGTAATCTTCCTGTTGAACAAGGTGTTTCTTATGAATATTATTTTGAAATTTTTGATAATGATGCTTTGCATAATTTTAAAAGCACTAAGTCATCTGTATTCTCAAATAGAATCGCTACAGAATCTGAAAAAGAAGATCAAGTGTTACAACAGCAAAATGATAACATAAATTCATTAGAAAAATCTTTAAAAACTCAAGACAAGCAATTGAACGAAATGGAGAAGTTGCAAAAAATGGGTAAGGAGAAAGATAACTTAGAATTTAAGGAACAACAAAAAGTAAATGACTTTCTTGATAAGCAAAAGAAGCAAGATGAAATGATGAAGAATTTTGCCGAGAAAATGAAAGACAATCTAGATAAAGTTAAAACCGAAAAGAAAGATGAAGTAAAAGAACTTTTAAAAGATCGTCTTGAAAAAGTTGATAGAGATTTAGAAAAGAACAAAAAACTTTTAGAAGAACTTCAAAAGCTAAACGAGAAATTAGAGAAAGATGAGTTGTTTGAGAAAATGGATAAACTTAAACAACAAAGTAAAAATCAAACTAAGAGTTTGCAACAATTAGTGGAGCTTACTAAGAAATATTACGTCGAAAAGAAAGCTGAACAAATTGCCGATAAATTAAATAAACTTTCAGAAAAGCAAGATAAACTTTCAGAAAACGAAAAGGAAAATTCTACCGAAAAGCAAGAAGTAATCAATAAAGAATTTGATAAGATTCAAGAGGAATTAAAAGATTTAGAAAAAGACAATAAAGAATTAAAAACTCCAGTTGAACTTCCCGATACTGATTCAAAAGAAAAAAGTATTGACGAAGATTTAAAGAAAGCTTCTGATGAATTAAAGAAAGCTTCTAAAGCTGGAGCAAAACCAAAACAGAAAAGTGCTTCCAAAAAAATGAAACAAATGGGTCAAGACATGCAATCGAGTATGGAATCTGGAGATCAAGATCAGATGGAAGAAGACGTGGCTATGTTGCGACAAATTCTAGATAATCTTTTAGCATATTCATTTTCTCAAGAAGATGTTATGAAACAGTTTAAAGGCTTAAAAAGAGGATCACCATCGTTCAATAAAAATCTTAAAATACAACAAGATTTGAAACAGCAATTTAGACATGTTGATGATTCTCTTTTCGCTTTATCATTACGTAATCCAAAGATCGCCGAAGAAGTTACAACCGAAGTTGGAAATGTACAATATAACGTTGACAAAGCAATTGAAACTCTTGCAGATGCTAATGTTCCAAAAGGCGTTTCGCACCAACAATTCGCCACAAGTTCTGCAAATAAACTTGCCGATATGTTAGCTGCAACTTTAAACAATATGCAAATGTCTATGCAAATGTCTGGCTCGGGTAAAGGTAAAGGAAAACCAAAACCAGGACAAGGCGACGGAATGCAACTTCCAGATATAATAAAGAAACAGGAAGGTCTAGGTGAAAAAGCTAAAAAAGGAATGAAACCTGGACAAAAACCAGGTGAAGGTCAAGGCGGAAAAGAAGGTGAGAAAGAAGGTGGCAAAGACGGCAAAGGAAAAGAAGGAAAGGATGGAAAAGAAGGAAATGGGAAGGATGGAAAAGACGGCAAAAACGGACAAGGTTCAGGCGGAAACGGACAAGGAAATAAAGACGGTGAAAACGGTCAAGATGGAGAAGGTGATGCCAAAGCTATAATGGAAATTTACAAAGAGCAACAACAACTTCGTGAGGCTTTGCAAAACGAATTAAATAAACAAGGTTTGGGCGGACAAGGTCAAAATGCTTTGGACCAAATGAAGCAAATTGAGAAGCAACTTTTGAATAAAGGTTTCAATAATGAAGTGCTTCAAAAGATGCTGAATTTGAAATATGAGTTATTAAAACTTGATAAAGCAATTCAACAACAAGGCGAGGAGAAGAAGCGTCAATCAGAAACAAACAAGAAGGAATTTAATAATTCTACTAATGCATTACCTAAGCGCTTGCAAGAATATTTAAACAGTGTAGAGATTTTAAACAGACAAACATTACCTTTGCGCTCCAATTTTAACCAAAAGGTTCAAGAATATTTTAAAACAAATGATTAGTTTCAACTACGAAAACGACTTTGAATTGCAAAACGAAGACCAAATAGCAACTTGGATCTCTAATGTTATTTTATCAGAAAATAAAAAAGAAGGCGATATCAATTATGTCTTTTGTGATGATGAATACCTTCTCAATTTAAACGAACAATATCTAGATCATGATACTCTTACGGACATTATTTCATTTGATTACTCTGTAGGAAATGAATTACATGGAGATATTTTCATTTCTATTGAAAGAGTTCGTGATAACGCCCAAGATTTCAATGTTACTTTTGATGAAGAATTGAAAAGAGTACTGGTTCATGGCATTTTGCATTACTGCGGATATAAGGATAAATCTGAAGAAGATGAGCGCCTAATGAGAAGCAAAGAAGATGAAAAAATTAAAATGTTTCACGTGGAACATTAAGATTAAGAATTAATGATTCTTTAATTAACGATTTAAAAATTTAAATTAAAACACAATGTTCCACGTGGAACAACATAACAGGATTTGATGTGATGGATAACTATTTTAGTAATCCTAAATCTAATAATCCTAATTCCTAAATAATAAAATGTTTAATACATACGATGTAATAGTAGTTGGAGCAGGACACGCAGGTTGTGAAGCAGCAGCTGCGGCAGCAAATCTTGGTTCGCAAACTTTATTGGTAACGATGAGCTTGCAGAATATTGCTCAAATGTCTTGTAATCCTGCAATGGGCGGAATTGCTAAAGGACAAATTGTAAGAGAAATTGATGCGCTTGGTGGTTATTCTGGAATTGTTTCAGATAAAACCGCTATTCAATTCAAGATGCTTAATAAATCAAAAGGACCAGCAATGTGGTCACCAAGAGTTCAGTCAGATCGAATGCGTTTTTCTGAAGAATGGCGATTAATGTTGGAACGCACTCCAAATCTTGATTTCTATCAAGAAATGGTTTCGGGTTTAATAATCAATAATGGAAAAGTTGAAGGAATTAGAACTTCACTTGGTATTGAAATTAAAGCAAAATCAGTTGTATTAACCAATGGAACTTTTCTTAACGGATTAATTCATATTGGCGACAAACAATTTGGTGGCGGTAGAGCAGGAGAAAGTGCTGCTTACGGAATCACAGAAGATTTAATAAAAGTAGGGTTTGAATCAGGTAGAATGAAAACAGGAACGCCACCACGAGTTGATGGTCGTTCTTTAGATTATTCTAAAATGAATGAAGAACGTGGCGATGTTCGACCAGATAAATTTTCTTATTCTGACGAAACTAAACCTTTAATTCACCAAAGGTCGTGTCACATGACTTATACTTCTTTAGATGTTCATGATATTTTAAGAGAAGGATTTGATCGTTCACCAATGTTTAATGGAAGGATTAAATCGCTCGGACCAAGATATTGTCCATCAATTGAAGATAAAATAAATCGTTTTGCTGATAAAGAAAGACATCAATTGTTTGTTGAGCCTGAAGGTTGGGATACTTGCGAGGTTTATGTAAATGGTTTTTCTACATCACTTCCAGAAGACATTCAATTTAAAGCATTGCGTTCTGTTGCTGGTTTTGAAAACGTAAAATTCTTTCGTCCTGGCTATGCAATAGAATATGATTTTTTTCCACCAACGCAATTAAAACATACACTAGAAACTAAGTTAGTTGATGGTTTGTATTTTGCAGGACAAATAAACGGAACAACCGGTTATGAAGAAGCTGCTTCTCAAGGAATGATGGCTGGAATAAATGCAGCATTGAAAGTTCAGGAAAAAGACCCAATGATTTTGAAACGTGATGAAGCGTATATTGGTGTTTTAATAGACGATTTAATCACTAAAGGAACAGAAGAACCCTACCGAATGTTTACTTCGCGTGCCGAATATAGAACGCTTCTAAGACAAGATAATGCGGATGCCAGATTGACGCCTAAATCATTTGAAATCGGTTTGGCTTCTGAGAAAAGAATGCGAAGAATGGAAAAGAAATTTGCTGCAAGTGATGCAATGGTTTCCTTTTTTAAAGAAACGAGTTTAACAGTTGCCGAAACTAATCCAATTCTTGAAGAGAAAGGTAGTGCGCCAATTGTTCAATCAGACAAAATGTTTAAAGTGTTTTCTCGTCCGCAAATTGATTTAGAAGATTTCTTGAAATTTGAAAAAGTTGCTTCTTATGTTGAAGCAAACGATTTGGATAGAGAAATTTTAGAACAAGCAGAAATACAAGTAAAATATTCTGGTTATATCGAAAAAGAAAGAAGTAATGCTGATAAGTTAACTAGATTGGAAGATTTAAAAATTCCAGCGGATTTCGACTTTTATAAGATTAAATCTATGTCAATAGAAGCAAAGCAGAAGCTAAGCAAAATTCGTCCAGTAACAATTTCACAAGCTTCGAGAATAAGTGGTGTTTCACCAAGCGACATTTCGGTATTGTTGATTTACATGGGAAGATAATTTGAACGTACAATATAATATAAACATTCAGTTTTTTAAATGCTCGTATTTTGTATTTTTTACTTCGTATTTAAAATTGTTCCACGTGAAACTAACTTTGCCAACACCTATAAATAAAGAGAATTTAATGAATATTGAAAAAACAAAACATTTTTTAAACGTAAAAGATTTTTCTGTTTCCCAAGAAACTTTTGAATTACTTTACGATGAAGAATTGGACATGTTGATTACGCATCCGCAACCGTCTTTAGAAAAACTCCCTAGTTATTATGAAAGCGTAGATTATATTTCGCACACCGATGGAAACAAATCGTTATTTGAAAAAATGTATCAATTTGTAAAATCTATTGCATTAAAAAACAAATTAAAACTTATCAATTCAGAATCTCCAAAAGGAAGAATTTTAGATATTGGAGCAGGAGTTGGCGACTTTTTATCGGTTGCTAAAAATGATGATTGGCAAACAATCGGAATTGAACCAAGTGAAAAAGCAAAAGTAATTGCTAAAAATAAAGGTGTTTCTTTTGTGGAAAATCTTTCAGAATTAGAGAGCAATTCGTTTGATGTAATTACAATGTGGCACGTTCTAGAACACGTTCCAGATTTAGAAAATCAGATAAAAGAATTAAAACGATTGATAAAACCAACAGGAACTGTAATAATTGCCGTTCCCAATTTTAAATCGTACGATGCTTCTCACTATAGAAATTTTTGGGCAGCTTATGATGTTCCTATTCATCTGTGGCATTTTTCGAAAACAGCAATCAAAAAATTGTTTGCTAATGAAAATCTTGAGTTAGTAAAAGTGCTCCCAATGAAATTTGATAGTTTTTATGTAAGTTTATTATCTGAAAAATATAAAACAGGAAAAATGAATTTCATTAAAGCTTTTTATATCGGATTGAAGTCAAATTGGAAAGGAAATCAAAATTCTGAATATTCTTCACATATTTATGTTCTAAAAAATGCTAAAAACTAAAATAAAAGCGAATTTTCAACAGTTTCATGTCCTGATCTGTATTTGGTTGCTTAAATAGAGAAGTTGCTTTAAAACGCATTATATTGCGTCGGTTTTGATAGAAAATAATTATATAGGTTTTTGTAACGATAGCAAACGATTATAAAGGTAAAATAAGGTCAATTTTATAAGTTTTTGTCTTTTCAGGTGAATTTTTTATACTTTTGGCAAATAGTAAAATTAAATATAAAATAGAATGAAAAAAATTGTAGTGTGCATTGCTTTGGCAGTAGCAATTGTTTCTTGTAACAAAACAACTGAAGCGAAAGATTTTAAAACAGCGTATATTGACACTAATAAATTATTAGAAGAATCTATCGAAGCTAAAGATATCAAAGCTAAATATGAAGCAGTAGCTAAAGAAAAAGGAGCAAGATTGAAAGTTGAAGTTGAAAAATTTCAAGCAGAAGCAGCAAGTTTTAAAAATGATGCAATGAAAAATGGTCAAGCTTGGGCACAACAAAAAGGAGCAGAATTGCAACAAAGAGAGCAACAATTGCAATATGCTGAGCAAGCTTTAGGACAACAAATCCAAGGCGAGCATGGAGCAGAAATGGATTCAGTAGTAGTTAAATATAAAAAAATATTTAAAGATTATGGAAAAGATAAAGGGTTTGATTATTTATTTGGTTCTGGAGAATCAGCTAATATTTTGTATGCTAAAGACAGTTATGATGTAACTAAAGACATTATCAAAATAGTGAACGATAAATACAAATCGGAAGGTAAAAAAGAAGATAAGGCAACTGATAAAAAAGAAGCAAAAAAATAATCTTTTTGAAATAGTATCATTTAAAAACGTCTCTTTATTAGAGGCGTTTTTTGTTTGTATATTGACTAACAATCTTTTATATTTGCTTTTTAAAAATATACGCCAATGGAATTTATATCTGCCGAAGCAAAATACGTTTTACAATTCATCAATCAAACCAACAGATCCGTCTTTTTAACTGGAAAGGCAGGAACAGGAAAGACAACACTTCTTAGAGAAATTATTCAAACTACACATAAAAATTGTGTTGTTGTAGCTCCAACTGGAATCGCGGCTTTAAATGCTGGTGGCGTAACGATTCACTCCATGTTTCAGTTGCCTTTTGGAGGTTTTTTACCAGATAATTCTACACCTCAATTTACTGATAATTCTAAGTTTGAAAGTCGCTCTACTTTGCGTAGACATTTTAGAATGAGTGGATTAAAGAAATCGGTAATCCAAAATATGGAATTGCTAATTATTGATGAAGTCAGCATGTTGCGATCAGATTTACTCGACGCCATGGACTTTATGATGCAATCTGTTCGAAAAAAAAACAGACCATTTGGTGGCGTTCAAGTGCTTTTTATTGGCGATTTACTACAACTTCCACCAGTAATTCGAGACGAAGAATGGCGAACTTTGCGCAATTATTATAGAGGAAAATTCTTTTTTCATTCGCATGTAGTTGAGCAAAATCCACCTTTGTATATTGAATTATCTAAGATTTTCCGTCAAACAGACGACCGATTTATTTCGGTTTTAAATAATCTTCGAAACAACAAAATAACCCAAAATGATATTCAAATTTTAAATGAATTTGTTCAACCAAATTTCGATTTAAAGGCCAATAAAGGCTATATCACTTTAACAACTCACAATGCTAAAGCCGATAGCATCAATTCACAATCACTTATTAACTTAGAAGGAAATACCAGAATTTACAAAGCTGATGTTGTAGGAGATTTTCCTGATAAAATTTATCCAGTTGAAGAACGATTAGAATTAAAAATTGGTGCTCAAATAATGTTTATTAAAAACGATTTGTCTTTTGATAAAAAGTTCTTTAACGGAAAAATGGGTTTCATTAAATCGTTGGGCGAAAAAGAAATTCTGGTTCATTTTCCAGATGAAAATAAAATCATCGAAGTAGAAAAATATGAATGGCAAAACATTCGTTATTCGGTAAACGATAACACAAAAGAAATAGAAGAAGAGGTTTTAGGAACTTTTACACATTATCCAATTAAATTGGCTTGGGCAATAACGGTTCATAAAAGCCAAGGATTAACCTTTGATAAAGCTGCACTCGATGTCTCGCAAGTTTTTCTTCCTGGACAAGCCTATGTAGCATTATCGCGTTTACGTTCTTTAAATGGCTTAATTTTGCTTTCTCAGCTGCAAATGAATGGTATTTCTAACGATCAAGATGTGATGGATTATTCGTTAAATAAGGCCACAGAAGATGTTTTAGAAGCAGCTCTCAAGCAAGAAACTAAAGATTTTATTCATAACTATTTGGTAAACAGCTTTGATTGGTCTGAATTGGTTCAAGAATGGCGCAATCATAAATACAGTTATCTAGACAGTGATAAATCGGTAAAATCTAAACACAGCAATTGGGCCGCGAAACAGTTTGACTACTGTGAGGCATTAATTGATCCTTCAAGAAAATTTATTTCACAGTTGAATAAATTATTTACTTCAGAATCTATTGATTATCAGTTTATAAACGATAGAATTCAAGCTGCATACACTTATTTTTACGAAAAATTAGATCAGTTAGAGTATGAGATTTTATATAAAATAGAAGAGGTAAAAAGAATTAAATTAGTTAAACAATTTTATGATGAATTATTGGTATTAGAAGAGTTACAAACCAAGGCTGTGCTGCGATTGATGAAGGCTAAACAAATGATGGAAACCATAATGGATAGAAAAACCATTAGTAAAGCAACTTTAAGTTCACCATCAATAAAGAATTACAAATCCAACAAAATCGAAAGAATTATTGAAGATTACAAACGTAATAATCAGAATTTAATAGAAGACAAAGAAGAGCTAAGCTACTACGAACCAAAGAAAAAGAAAACAGATAAAACGCCTAAAAAAGCAACAACTCAAATAACTTACGAACTTTGGATTGAAAAAAATTCAATAGCAGAAATAGCTTCTTTGAGAAAACTTACCGAAGGAACAATCTTGTCACATTTCACTAAACTTATTCAGGATAAAGCTGTTAGCATTAAAGATATTATGCCCGAAGATAAAATAGAAGCACTTTCTAAAGCATTTTACGGTTATAAAGAAGAGTCATTAAATGCTTTAAAAGAGCAAGTTGGAGATGCTTTTACTTGGGAAGAATTGAGGATGTTTAAAGCAAGTTTGAATGTTTAAATTTTTTTAACTCAACCAAAAAACACCCAAAACAGCTACCATAAAATAAATAGCAATGGTTCGAGATCCGTCAAAATCTTTAGCTAATCGTTGTCCTACAAGCATCATAAGCAAAGTTACACAAGAATAAACCGCACCATAAAAACCAAACATTCTACCGCCATTAATGTATAATTCTATGCATCCTACAATACATAAAATTCCAGAAAGTAGTTCGAAAAAAACTAAAATCCCTGCAGCAATCGGAACAAAGTTTTTTAGAATTGTTTTTTCAAAATGTGGTTTCATCCATGCCATATTATCACTCCAATGAAAAAGTTTGTCGTGAGCCGACATGATAAAAGTAAGAGCTAGAAAAACCAAAACCAAAACCGATGCTGTATTGTTCATCATGTTATTTTTTATGAATTGGTCGATACATTACATTATTTTATAGTTTAAACAATTTATCGTTTGTTTTTTT
>JAIEMH010000379.1 GCA_019752245.1 Flavobacteriaceae bacterium | reverse complement strand
AAATCTTATTGAAGAAGAATATGCTGGTCGTTTAAGAAATGGAGGTGTTAGAATTTCGGGGGCTAATTTTATTCCGCCAAATGCCAATAAAGTTTCAGATTTAGCAGATGAATTGGTTGATTTTTGCAACACCAATCCCTTACATCTAAACGATATAGAATTGGCTACGATTTTCCATCATAAGTTTGTCTGGATTCATCCGTTTTTTGATGGAAATGGAAGAACCGTTCGTTTAGTGATGAACTTATTGTTAATGCGAAAAGGATTTCCGCCAGCAATTATTTTAAGCAATGATAGAAAAAAATATTATGATGCACTCAATCAAGCAAACAAAGGGAATTATCATAAATTGCTTCTGTTAATGTGTCAAGCGGTAGAAAGAACCTTAAACATTTATTTAAGTTCATTGCCCGATAACAATTATGATTTTCAAGAAATATCAAGTATTGTTAGCGAGCCTAGTTCGCCTTATGGCCAAGAATACATTTCATTATTGGCTCGTCAAGGAAAAATAGATGCCCACAAAGAAGGTAGAAATTGGTTTACTACAAAAAAAGCTATTCAAGATTATATTGACAATAGACAAAGGAAAAGAATTATTTAATGCAAATTGCGCAGCATGTCACAACTTAGATAAGAAAATGACAGGACCAGCGCTTAGAGGTATTTCTGCAAAGTATGACATGGCTTGGATTTACAAGTGGGTTAACAACAGTTCTGCTTTAATTAAGTCTGGAGATGCAAAAGCCGTTAAGGTTTTTGAAGAAAACAACAAATCAGTAATGACTGCTTTTCCTCAGCTTTCAACTGCAGATGTTGATAATATTATTGCATATACTTCAGAGCCTAAGCCTGAAGCGCCAGCGGCTCTGCCAGGAGTTGTTTCAGAGAAAAATGAAGGCGGCTTATCAAATACAGTTGTTCTTGGAGCTTTGTCATTAGTAATGTTGATGCTTGTTGTTATGTTGTTTTTAGTTAACAATGTTTTAACAAAAATTGCTAGAGCTAATGGTATTGAGAAAGCTAAGAAAGATGTAACAATGCCTATATGGAAAGCTTTTGTTAAAAATCAATTTTTAATGGTTGTTGCTTCTATAGTATTTTTGTTGGCTAGTGCTTTCTTTGTTTATGGGTTTTTAATGCAGGTTGGTGTTGATCAAGATTATGCGCCAGTGCAACCAATTCATTATTCTCACAGAATACATGCTGGAAGTAATGGTATTAATTGTAAATATTGTCACTCCTCAGCAAGAGTTAGTAAAAATGCAGGTATACCTTCTTTGAATGTTTGTATGAATTGTCATAAAAATATTGCGGAGGTTTCAGATACAACTGCAACTGCAGACCATTCTAAAGCATTTTATGATGGGGAAATTCAAAAACTATATAAAGCTGTAGGTTGGGATCAAAGTACGCAAAAATATACTGGTAAAACTGAGCCAGTAAAATGGGTTCGTATTCATAATTTGCCTGATTTTGCTTACTTCAATCACTCACAACACGTAACTGTAGCTGGTATCGAATGTCAAAAATGTCATGGTCCAGTTCAGACTTATGAAGTGCAAAAGCAATTTGCTCCATTAACAATGGGATGGTGTATTGATTGTCACCGTAAAACTGAGGTTAAAATGGAAGGTAATGCGTATTATGATAAAATTCATAAAGAACTTTCAAAAAAATATAATGTAGACAAATTGACTGCTGCCCAAATGGGAGGTTTAGAATGCGGTAAATGTCACTATTAATCAAATTATTAAGAAGCTAATATTTATATACGATGTCATCTAACAAAAAATACTGGAAAAGTGTTGAGGAGCTAAACGAAAATAGCTCTATTGTTGAGACGCTTAGAAATAATGAGTTTGTTGAACAAATCCCAACGGATGAGTTTTTATCAAATGAATCATTATCATCTTCATCAACTACTCGTCGTGATTTCTTAAAGTACGTTGGTTTTACAACTGCAGCTGCTTCGTTGGCTGCTTGCGAAGGACCAGTTCACAAATCAATTCCTTATGTGGTTCAACCAGATACAATCATTCCTGGAGTAGCAGATTTTTATGCTACAACTATGTTTGATGGTTTTGATTTTGCGAATCTTTTAGTTAAAACGAGAGAAGGTCGTCCAATTAAGATTGAGAATAATACCATTCAAGGTGCGAAATTTGCTGCAAATGCAAGAGTTCATGCTTCTGTATTGTCATTATATGATAATATGCGTCTTAAGTCTCCAAAAAAAGATGCTAAATCTACATCTTGGAGTGCTGTGGATGCTGAAATCAAAGCTAGTTTAGCTGATGCGAAAGCTTCAGGAAAACAAGTAGTATTACTGACAAATACTCTAGCAAGTCCTTCTACTGAAAAATTAATTGCTGAATTTATTGCAAAAAATCCAACTGCTAAACATGTTGTTTATGATTCAGTTTCTGAGTCTGCAGCTTTGGATGCTTTTGAAACCGTATATGGAGAAAGAGCTTTAGCGGATTATGATTTTTCTAAGGCCAATACTATAGTTTCTCTTGATGCAGATTTCTTGGGAGATTGGCAAGGTGGAAGTTATGATTCTGGATATGCCAAAGGTAGAATTCCGCAAGCAGGAAAAATGTCTAAGCATTTTCAATTTGAAGCTAACATGACGCTTTCTGGTGCTGCAGCTGACAAAAGAATTCCAATGTCAATTGCGAGTCAAAAAAATGCATTAGTTAAAATTTACAATATTATTACTGGTTCTTCAGTTTCAGTTGGTAAAATTGAAAATGAATCAGAAGTTGTAAAAGCTGCAAAACAATTAAAAGATGCTGGAACTAAAGGTTTATTAGTTTCTGGTATTCAAGATAAAAATGCTCAATTATTAGTAATTGCCATCAATCAAGTTATAAAAAGTGAAGCTTTGTTAACTGCAGGAGCAAGATTAATAAGAAAAGGTTCTAATGAAAAAGTAGCTCAATTAATTGCCGATATGAAAGCTGGTTCTGTAAGAACTTTAATCATGAGCGGAGTTAATCCAGTTTATACTTTAGCTAACAGTAATGCTTTTGTAGAAGGGCTTAAAAATGTAAAAACTTCGGTAGCATTTTCTCTAAGAGAAGATGAAACTGCTGAAAAAGTTACAATTGCTGCTGCTGCACCTCATTATTTAGAATCATGGAATGATCATATGTTGACTAAAGGAACTTATTCTTTGGTTCAACCTACAATTCGTCCTCTATTTAATACAAAACAATTTCAAGAAGCTTTAATGTCTTGGAATGGTGTTGCTGGTTCTTACTACGATTATATTAAATCTAATTCTGTTGCTTTTACTGCTGGTAGTACTTGGAATAAAGTATTGCACGATGGATTATCTTTTTCAGGAGTAACGGCAATTGCTGGTGGTACTGCTGATTATGCAAGTGCTGCAAGTGCTTTGTCTCAATCTAAAGCGCCTCAAGGTTTTGAATTGGTATTGTATACCAAAACTGGTTTAGGTGACGGTCAACAAGCTAACAATCCTTGGTTACAAGAGTTTCCAGATCCAATAACAAGAGTTTCTTGGGATAATTATGTAACAGTTTCGCAAGCAGACGCTACTAAATTAGGTCTAGAAAACAAAATTGTTGCAAATGGAGGTCTTAATGGAAGTTATGTTACACTTACAGTTAACGGAACAAAATTAGAAAATGTTCCTGTAATTGTGCAGCCAGGTCAAGCTGTTAATACTTTAGGTTTAGCACTTGGTTATGGTAAAAAAGCTTCATTAAAAGAAGAAATGCAAGTAGGATTAAATTCCTATGCTTTTTATAATAATTTTAATAATGTTCAATCTGCAACTATTTCTAAAGGAAGTGGTGAGCATGAGTTTGCTTGTGTACAATCACAAAAAACTTTAATGGGTAGAGGGGATATTGTTAGAGAAACTACCCTTGAAATTTTCAATACAGCTAAAGATAGTAGAGAATGGAATCCTGTTCCTATGGTGTCTTTAGATCACAAAGAAGTAGAAGCAACTAAAGTAGATTTATGGGAATCATTTGATCGTTCAACAGGACATCATTTTAACTTATCTATTGATTTAAATGCTTGTACAGGTTGTGGAGCATGTGTAATTGCATGTCACGCTGAAAACAATGTTCCAGTTGTAGGTAAAGATGAAGTAAGAAGAAGTCGCGATATGCACTGGTTGCGTATTGATAGATATTATTCATCTGAAGCTACTTTTGCTGGTGACAATGAGAAAAAAGAAAATTTTGACGGATTATTTGGTGATAAAGGTTCATTAGGTGGTTTTGGACAAATGGAGCATCCTGCGGATAATCCACAAGTTGCATTCCAACCAGTAATGTGTCAACATTGTAACCATGCTCCTTGTGAAACTGTTTGTCCAGTTGCTGCAACATCACATGGTCGTCAAGGTCAAAACCAAATGGCTTATAATAGATGTGTTGGAACACGTTATTGTGCTAACAACTGTCCATATAAAGTACGTCGTTTTAACTGGTTCTTATATAACAAAAACAGCGAATTTGATTATCATATGAATGATGATTTAGGACGTATGGTTATCAATCCAGATGTAAACGTTCGTTCTCGTGGAGTAATGGAAAAATGTTCAATGTGTATTCAAATGACACAAAAAACAATTCTTGATGCTAAACGTGACGGAAGAGAAATAAAAGATGGTGAATTTCAAACAGCTTGTTCAAATGCTTGTTCTACTGGAGCAATGAAGTTTGGAGATGTAAATGATAAAGAATCTAAAGTAACTGAATTACTTGAAGATAAAAGAATGTATCATTTATTAGAGCACGTTGGAACAAAACCTAACGTTATCTATCACGTAAAAGTTAGAAATACCTAGTTTAAAAAAGATTAATTAAGAAACAAGATAAAGGATTATGTCGTCTCACTACGAAGCACCCATTAGAAAACCATTAGTTATTGGTGATAAAAGTTATCACGATGTGACTGTCGATGTTGCCGCTCCAGTTGAAGGAAGAGCAAACAAACAATGGTGGACCGTTTTTTCAATCGCATTAGCAGCTTTCCTTTGGGGAATAGGTTGTATCGTTTATACCATTTCTACAGGTATTGGTTCTTGGGGACTAAACAAGACTGTAGGATGGGCTTGGGATATTACTAATTTCGTTTGGTGGGTTGGTATCGGTCACGCAGGAACATTAATTTCTGTTGTACTTTTACTTTTCCGTCAACGATGGAGAATGGCGATTAACCGTTCTGCAGAAGCAATGACCATTTTCTCGGTTGTACAAGCAGGATTATTCCCAATCATTCACATGGGTCGTCCATGGTTAGCTTATTGGGTTGTTCCAATTCCTAACCAATTTGGTTCATTGTGGGTTAACTTTAACTCACCACTTCTTTGGGACGTATTTGCGATTTCTACCTATCTTTCTGTATCACTAGTTTTCTGGTGGACAGGTTTGCTTCCAGATTTTGCAATGCTAAGAGACAGAGCAATAACTCCTTTTAACAAAAGAGTATATTCAATATTGAGTTTTGGTTGGAGCGGAAGAGCTAAAGATTGGCAACGTTTTGAAGAAGTATCTTTGGTACTTGCAGGTTTAGCAACTCCACTTGTACTTTCTGTGCATACAATTGTATCTTTTGACTTTGCTACTTCGGTTGTTCCAGGATGGCATACAACAATTTTTCCACCTTACTTTGTGGCTGGTGCAGTTTTCTCAGGATTTGCAATGGTTAATACTTTACTTATTATCATGAGGAAAGTATCTAAGCTTGAAGCCTACATAACAATTCAACATATTGAATTAATGAATATTGTAATCATGATTACAGGTTCTATTGTTGGTGTCGCCTATATTACAGAGTTGTTTGTAGCTTGGTATTCAGGAGTAGAATATGAACAATATGCTTTTTTAAACAGAGCTACTGGTCCTTACTGGTGGGCATATTGGTCGATGATGACTTGTAATGTTTTTTCACCACAATTCATGTGGTCTAAAAAATTAAGAACTAGTATTATGTTCTCTTTTATAATTTCAATTGTTGTAAATATTGGTATGTGGTTCGAGCGTTTCGTAATTATCGTTACTTCATTACATAGAGATTACCTTCCATCTTCATGGACTATGTTCTCACCAACATTTATAGATATCGGAATTTTTACAGGAACTATTGGATTCTTCTTCGTATTATTTTTATTATACGCCAGAACATTCCCAGTAATTGCTCAAGCAGAGGTTAAAACTATTTTAAAATCTTCTGGTGAAAATTACAAAAGAGAAAGAGAAAAACAAGAGAATAATCATTCAGATAAACATTAATATTTGTTATGAGTAGTAATAAAGTTATACACGCTATATACAATGACGATGATATTTTGATGGATGCTGTAAAGCAAACTAGAAAAGCACATCATCATATTGAAGAAGTTTTTACTCCATTTCCAGTCCATGGATTGGATAAAGCGATGGGGTTAGCGCCAACAAGATTAGCAATTTGTGCATTTATTTATGGATGTATTGGTTTGACTGTTGCAACAACAATGATGGATTATATTATGATTCAAGATTGGCCTCAAGATATTGGAGGAAAACCAAGTATGAGTTATATTCAAAACATGCCCGCCTTTGTGCCAGTTATGTTTGAGATGACTGTATTTTTTGCAGCTCACTTAATGGTAATTACTTTCTACATGAGAAGTAAATTATGGCCATTTAAACAAGCGGAAAATCCTGATGTAAGAACAACAGACGATCACTTCTTGATGGAAGTAGCTGTAAATAATAATGAAGAAGAATTAACTTCTTTCTTAAGAAATACAGGTGCGGTTGAAGTTAAAGTAATTGAAAAGCACTAAAGAGACATGAAAAGTATATTAAAAATATCATTTGTATTAGGGTTAATACTATCTTTATCATCATGTAAAGATAGCAACTCTCCTAACTATCAGTACATGCCAAATATGTATGAATCAGTTGCTTATGAAACCTATTCAGAATCTACTGCATTTAATTCATACAGTGCTAAATCAGAAAACGGGAAAGAAGGTCAATTGCCTCCAGTTGGAACAATTAAAAGAGGTTATGTTCCTTACGAATATGCAAATACTCCAGAATCTTTCTTAGCAGTTAAAGCTGCTGATTTAAAATCTCCATTAGATCCTGCTAAAGTAGATATGAAAAAAGCACAAGAGCTTTTTGAAATTTATTGCGCTATTTGTCATGGAAATGCAGGTGATGGTAAAGGTAAATTAGTTACTCAAGGTAAATTCTTAGGTGTTCCTAGTTATGCTGATAGAATCATTAACGAAGGAAGCATTAATCATGTTATTAATTTTGGTTTAAATTCGATGGGTTCTTATGCTAATCAATTAAATCAAGATGAACGTTGGTTAGTGTCAGCTTATGTGATGAAGCTTAAAAGTGAATTATAATTGTAGAACAAACAGATTGTTATAGATATGTACACATTTTCAAAAAGTTTAAAAAATACAGCACTTGTTCTAATGATTTTAGGATTAGCAGGTATAGTGTATGGTTTTTTATCTACTCCAAATTCTATTGAAGAAGTAGAAAAAATAGTCGCAGCAAGCCATCATGGTGGACACAAAGTTGAAGCTACTGCACACAACACTCATGAGGCACAAGCTAAACATGAAGTTGAAAAAGAAATTGCTGAAACTCCAGTTATTGAAAAAGTTGTAGAAGCCAAAACTGATTCTATTTCCAAATCAGAAACTGATTCAACTAAAGTTGCAGTTGCTCCTGTTGTTGAAGAAAAAATTGAGAGTTCTCACAATGAAAAAACTTCAGAAGAAACTGCTGTTGATTCTGAAAAAGAACACAAAGAACATGTAGAACATGTTTTCCATCAATTGCAAAATAAACCTTGGGCCGCTTTGTATGTTGCTTGTATTTTCTTTATGTTGGTTTCATTAGGTGCTTTAGCATTTTATGCAATTCAACAAGTTGCTCAAGCAGGTTGGTCTCCAGTATTGTTTAGAGTTATGCAAGGTATAACCGCTTATTTACCTATTGGGTCAATTTTATTTTTATTGATATTAATTGTTACTGGTACTCATGTTTTTCATTCAAATAATCTTTTTGTATGGATGAAAGAAGGTGTTACTGAAGTTGGTAATGCAAATTATGACAAATTAATTGCCGGTAAATCTGGATATTTAAACGTTACTTTTTGGTTAATAAGAGCTATAATTTTCTTAGCCGGATGGAATTTATACCGTTATTTATCAAGAAAAAATTGTTTGGCTCAAGATGAATCTAATGATAATACTTTTTACAAAAAGAATTTTAAAATGTCTGCGGCATTTTTAGTTTTCTTTATAGTAACAGAATCTATTATGTCATGGGATTGGTTAATGTCATTTGATCCACATTGGTTTAGTACTCTTTTTGGATGGTATGTATTTGCAAGTTTCTTTGTAAGTGGTATCACAACAATTTCAATGGTAACATTGTATTTAAAATCTAAAGGATACTTAGAAAATGTAAATTCAAGTCATATTCATGATTTATCTAAATTTATGTTTGGTATCAGTGTTTTCTGGACTTATTTATGGTTCTCACAGTTCATGCTTATTTGGTATGCAAATATTCCAGAAGAGGTAACTTATTTCAAATTTAGAATTGAATACTATAATTTGCCATTCTTTGGAGCTGTAGTTATGAATTTTATATTTCCAATTTTAGTTTTAATAAACACAGATTTCAAAAGAATTGCTCCAATTATCGTTGGTGCTGGAGTTGTAATTTTATGTGGTCACTATATAGATTTCTTTAATATGGTTATGCCAGCTACAGTTGGTGATCAATGGTTTATTGGTGCTTCAGAAATCGGTTCAGTATTATTCTTTTTAGGATTGTTTATTTTTGTTGTATTCACTGCTTTAACTAAAGTGCCGCTTACGCCAAAACGTAATCCATTCATTGAAGAAAGTAAACATTTTCATTATTAATATTTAAAGTAAACAACAAATGACAAGTTTATTAGTACTTCTTGTTTTAGTTTTATTATCTGTTGCATTGTGGCAACTAACTAAAATTTTTGATTTAACTCAAGTAGGTAAAACAACCAACAATTCTCAGGTTGCTGATGATAATGATAATAAAGTAAATGGTTACTTAATGTTTGCCTTTTTAGGTTTTATATACATTATTACAATTTTTTGTTTTATTTATTACGGAAAGTTTCCTTTAATGAGTAATGCTGCATCAGTACATGGTAAGGATGTTGATCAATTAATGTGGATTTCAATGTTGTTGATTTTTGTAGTCCAAACTATAACTCAAGCTTTATTGCATTATTTTGCGTATAAGTATAGTGGTAAGAAAGGACAAGTAGCTACTTATTTTTCAGATAACAATAAATTAGAATTTATCTGGAGTTCTATTCCAGCTATTGTTCTTGCAGTCTTGATATTTTTTGGATTGTATTCTTGGACAGACATTATGTTCGTAAACGAAAAAGAAGAGAAACCGATTGTTATCGAAATTTATGCACAGCAATTTAAATGGACAGCAAGATATTCGGGAGAAGATAATGTTCTTGGTAAGGCTAATGTAAGATTAATCGAAGGTGTTAACACATTAGGTGTTGACCTATCGGATCCAAATGCTCAAGATGATATTGTTACTGATGAATTACATTTGCCAAAAGGTAAAAAAGTTATTTTTAAAATCCGTTCTCAAGATGTTTTACACTCAATGTATATGCCTCACTTTAGAGCGCAAATGAATTGTGTCCCAGGTATGGTTACTCAATTTGCTTTTACTCCATCTATTACTACTTCTGAGATGAGAGATACTAAAGAAATGACTGAGAAAGTAAATAACATTAACAGAATAAGACAAGAAAAAAGTAAAGTTCTTGTTGCTGAAGGTAAAACTGCTTTAGATCCTTATTCTTTTGATTTTTTACTTTTATGTAATAAAATTTGTGGTGCTTCTCACTATAATATGCAAATGAAAATAGTTGTTGATACGCCACAAGAATACAAAGCTTGGCTTAAAGGAAAAACTGGACTAGTACAGTCTGTAAAGACAGCAGCTGAAGAAGATGCTAAAACGAAAGAAGCAGAAGCTAATCCAACAAAAAAAGATTCTACAATAGTAAAAAAAGATACTACTTTAGTTGCTGCTGTTGCACAAATGAAATAATAAAAAATATAATATATTTTATAATATGAGTCACGCACACGATAATCACGCACACGATCATCACGATGATCATCATGAACACCACCATAAAGATACTTTCATTACTAAATATATATTTAGTATTGACCACAAAATGATTGCCAAACAATATCTATTGACAGGTATAATAATGGGTGTTATTGGTGTTGGAATGTCATTACTTTTTAGACTACAATTGGCTTGGCCTGAGCAATCTTTTAAGGTATTTAGTTTCTTTTTAGGAGAAAAAATGGCTCCTGATGGTATCATGACTAATGAGGCATATTTATCATTGATCACAATACACGGAACTATTATGGTCTTCTTTGTTCTAACAGCTGCACTGAGTGGAACATTTAGTAATTTATTAATACCACTTCAATTAGGGGCAAGAGATATGGCGTCTGGATTCCTTAATATGGTATCTTATTGGTTATTTTTCACATCAAGTGTGATAATGGTTTCTTCGTTATTCGTTGAATCTGGCCCAGCTTCTGCAGGTTGGACTATTTATCCACCTTTAAGTGCCTTGCCTCAAGCAATTTCTGGTTCTGGTCTTGGTATGACTCTTTGGTTGGTATCTATGGCTGTGTTTATTGCTTCATCTTTAATGGGTTCTCTAAATTATATTGTTACTGTTATCAATTTAAGAACTAAGGGAATGTCTATGACAAGAATGCCTCTAACAATCTGGGCTTTCTTTGTAACAGCTGTAATCGGAGTTATATCTTTCCCTGTATTGCTGTCGGCAGCTTTATTGTTAATTATGGATAGAAGTTTTGGAACTTCATTCTTTTTATCAGATATTTATTTAGCTGGTGAGGTATTAAATTATCAAGGGGGTTCTCCAGTATTATTTGAACACTTATTTTGGTTCTTAGGACATCCTGAAGTATATATCATTTTATTACCTGCATTAGGTATCACATCCGAAGTAATTGCTACGAACTCTCGTAAACCTATTTTTGGCTACAGAGCGATGATTATGTCAATTCTTGCTATTGCATTTTTATCAACAATAGTTTGGGGTCACCACATGTTTATATCGGGTATGAATCCATTCTTAGGTTCGGTGTTTACTTTTACTACATTGTTAATTGCGATTCCTTCTGCTGTAAAAGCTTTTAATTACATAACAACTTTATGGAAAGGTAATCTTCAATTAAATCCTGCAATGCTTTTCTCTATAGGTTTAGTTTCAACTTTCATCACTGGTGGATTAACAGGAATTATTTTAGGAGATAGTACATTAGATATTAACGTTCACGATACTTACTTTGTTGTTGCTCACTTTCACTTAGTAATGGGTATATCTGCACTTTACGGAATGTTCGCCGGTATTTACCACTGGTTTCCAAAAATGTTTGGAAGAATGTTGAATAAAACTTTAGGTTATGTTCACTTTTGGGTAACTGCAATTTGTGCTTACGGTGTTTTCTTCCCAATGCACTTTATTGGTATGGCAGGTCTACCAAGACGTTACTACACTAATACTAATTTTCCATTGTTTGATGATTTACAAGATGTGAATGTTGTTATTACAACTTTTGCTTTAGTTGGTGGTGCATTTCAATTGGTGTTCTTATACAACTTTTTTTCAAGTATTTTTTATGGAAAAAGAGCTGTTCAAAATCCATGGAGATCTAACACTCTTGAGTGGACTGCACCAGTAGAACACATTCATGGTAACTGGCCAGGTGAAATTCCTGAAGTTCACAGATGGCCATATGATTATAGTAAACCTGGTCATGATGAAGATTTTGTACCTCAGAATGTACCTATGAAACCTGGTGAGGAAGTTTTACATCACTAAGATTTAATATTTTTATAAAAATGCCTTTCTTAATAGAGAGGCATTTTTATTTGAATCTAACTTTGTTATATATTTGTAATATGAATGAAAATTTAAATCCCACCAATTCTAATTATAATCCTGAGGAACTTGATCTAGAGAAAAAGCTAAGACCTCTTTCTTTTGACGATTTTACAGGTCAAGAACAAGTTTTAGATAACCTAAAGGTTTTTGTTGAAGCTGCTAATCAAAGAAATGAAGCTCTAGATCATACACTTTTTCATGGTCCTCCAGGATTAGGAAAAACTACCTTGGCAAACATTTTGGCCAGTGAACTTGGTGTGGGAATAAAGATTACTTCAGGGCCAGTTTTAGATAAACCTGGAGATTTAGCTGGATTGCTTACTAATTTGGATGAACGTGATGTTTTATTTATTGATGAAATTCATCGTTTGAGTCCAATTGTTGAAGAATATTTATATTCGGCAATGGAAGACTTTAAGATTGATATTATGATTGAGTCTGGACCTAATGCAAGAACTGTTCAAATAAATCTTAGCCCATTTACCCTTGTTGGAGCAACGACTCGTTCTGGATTACTAACAGCTCCAATGAGAGCTCGTTTCGGAATTCAAAGTCGTTTGCAATATTATAATACAGAACTTCTTACAACAATTGTGCAACGTAGTTCGGGAATTTTAAAAATGCCAATTACCATGGAAGCAGCAATAGAAATAGCAGGTAGAAGTAGAGGTACACCAAGAATTGCCAATGCACTTTTAAGACGTGTAAGAGATTTTGCGCAAATAAAAGGAAACGGTAAAATCGATATTGAAATTGCAAGATATTCACTAAAAGCATTACACGTTGATGCTCACGGTTTGGATGAAATGGATAATAAAATTCTAATCACAATTATTGATAAATTTAAAGGTGGTCCTGTAGGATTATCTACTTTAGCCACTGCCGTTTCAGAAAGTGCTGAGACAATTGAAGAAGTATATGAACCATTCTTAATTCAGGAAGGTTTTATTATGCGAACTCCAAGAGGAAGAGAAGTCACAGAGAAAGCCTATAAACATTTAGGGAAAATTAAAACCAATATTCAAGGAGGATTGTTTTGATTTTGATAAACAATAAAGAAAAATATACAACTCTCATAAAAGCCGAAGCAAAACGCCTCGGTTTTTTGTCTTGTGGGATATCCAAAGCTGGTTTTCTTGAGGAAGAAGCGCCAAGATTAGAAAATTGGCTAAACAAAAATCATCATGGTCAAATGGGATACATGGAAAATCATTTTGACAAACGTTTGAATCCAACATTGTTGGTTGAAGACGCCAAAAGTGTTATTTCTCTACTATTAAATTATTATCCATCGGAGGCACAAGTCTCAGAAAGTTATAAAATTTCTAAATATGCTTATGGTCAAGATTACCATTTTGTAATTAAAGAAAAATTAAAAGAATTGTTATTTACAATTCAAACTCAAATTGGAGAAGTTTCCGGTAGGGCATTTGTAGATTCTGCGCCAGTTTTAGACAAAGCTTGGGCTGCGAAAAGTGGTTTGG
>JAIEMH010000051.1 GCA_019752245.1 Flavobacteriaceae bacterium | reverse complement strand
TTGCTTCTTTTATAGTATTTCCTTTATCAATATTGAACAAATTGCTTTCGCCGATAAGCATTCCGATGCGGTCATTAACAACATATATTCAAGAAAAACTAGGTAAGCAAAAAACAAATTTCTCTGTAGACCAACTATCGCAAGCATTAGAATTGACCTCAACAGATGATACTTCTAAGGAAGAACAAAAACTACTAGAAGGCATTGTTTCTTTTGGAAATACCGACACGAGACAAGTTATGAGTCCGAGAATTGATTTGTTTGCTTTGGATATTGAAGAAACATTTGCCGAAATTTTTCCAAAGATTGTTGAAAAAGGATATTCACGAATTCCGGTTTACAAAGACAATATAGACCATATAGAAGGCGTTCTCTTTATTAAAGATTTGATTCCACACATTAACAAGAAAGAATTTGATTGGAAAACCTTGCTTCGCGAACCTTTCTTTGTGCCAGAAAACAAAAAATTAGACGATTTGCTCAAAGATTTTCAAAGCATGAAAAGTCACTTGGCAATTGTAGTTGATGAGTACGGTGGCACTTCGGGAATTGTATCACTTGAAGATGTTATAGAAGAAATTGTTGGCGATATCAGCGACGAATTTGACGATGAAAACATAAATTATTCGCAAATAGATGATAAAAATTTTCTGTTTGAAGGCAAAATAAATTTGAAAGATTTTTATAGAATTATAGATGTTGATGAAAGTCTATTTGAAATTAGAAAAGGTGAAGCCGAAACCTTAGCCGGATTTATTCTAGAAATTCTAGGTAATTTTCCGAAAAAAGGACAAAAAATACAATTTGAAAACTGCTTATTTACCACAGAAGTAGTCGACAAAAAAAGAGTTAAACAAATAAAAGTAACGATTGATGCTTAAAAATTTAAACTACATACTGGGATTAACATTGGTTTTTAGCGGATTGCTTTTAACGAGTTGTAAAGACGATGTTTTGCCTAAACCAACAAGTCAATTGCGATTGGATTATCCTGTGGCGGAATATGCTGCGTTCGAAAATCACTGTCCTTTTACCTTCAACATAAATTCTGAAGCGATTATAAAAGAAAATAAAGATTGTGGTTTTACCATTACCTATCCTAAGATGAAGGCGACCATTTATTTGACTTATAAAACGGTAAATGGCGACATTAATAAATTGCTTCGTGATGCTCAAAAATTAACCTATGAACACGTTATAAAAGCAGACGATATATTAGAACAACCTTATTTAAACAAAGATAAAAAAGTATACGGAATGTTTTATCAAGTAGATGGAAATGCGGCTACAAACTCTCAATTTTATGCAACAGATAGCGTTAAACATTTTATAACCGGTTCGGTGTATTTCTATGCAAAGCCTAATTATGATTCGATTATGCCTGCTGCAGATTATATTAAAAACGATATGCAAACATTAATGGAGACATTAAAATGGAAATAAAAAAAGGAACTCAATGAGTTCCTTTTTTGTTGTTTGAATTATATAATTAAGCTTTATTGCCAAGTTTCATATCAGATACTTTATAGGTTTTTCCGTCACCAGTTGTTTCTACTGCTTTTACTAAATCGTCTGATTTTAATTTATCTAAATCAAAATTTACGGTAGCCGTTTTTGCTTCAAAATCTACTTTAGCGTTTTGAACTCCATCCATATCTGCAAGTTTATCTTCAATAGTTTTTGCACAACCCATTGCACAAGTCATTCCTTCAATTTTAAAAGAAACAGTTTCTGGTTTAGTTGCAGCAGCAATTTCTTTTTTAGTTGTAGTTTCTGTAGCTTCATCAGCAGGTTTGCTACCACTTTCCTTGCATCCTATAAAAAACATTGAAGCTAATGCTAAACCAATTATTGACTTTGAAAATTTCATACTATTGAATTTTAATTTTGTGTGCGTTAAATACTTTACAAAATTACATTATTTTTTATTTGGCAATTCATAAAATTATGTCAAATTTGTTGGGCAAAAAAAAAACACTATGCCAACCAAACAACTCAAATGGACTTATTTACTCGTACTAGCTTTAATTTGGGGTAGTTCCTTTATTCTTATAAAAAAAGGATTGGTTGGATTGTCTCCTTATCAATTGGGTGCCTTGCGAATTATTTTTACTTCATTGTTTTTACTAATCATCGGATTTAAAAGTTTAACCGAAATAAAACAATTTCAATGGAAGTATATTGCTATAACAGCTTTGTTTGGCACTTTTATTCCGGCGTTTTTGTTTGCTATTGCCGAGACCAAAGTAAGTAGTTCTGTTTGTTCTATTTTAAATTCGCTAACACCTTTAAACACTTTGTTGATTGGGGTTTTGGCTTTTGGAATGGGTTTTAAACGAAGTCAATTTATAGGAATACTAGTTGGATTAATTGGAACTGCTATATTGATTTTTAACGGAAAACAAGAATCTAGCGAAAACTACACCTATGCTGTTTTGGTAATTATAGCATCCGTTTGTTATGCGCTAAATGTAAATTTGATTAAGAAATATTTATCCGATGTAAAACCTCTGAGCATAACAACTGGAAATTTTACTGTGATGTTAATTCCAGCTTTAGTGATTTTATTTTCTACAAATTTTATTGAAATTGCTCCTTTGCAAGAAACCCAACATTCGATGCTTTTTATTCTAATTCTTGGAATTGCCGGAACTGGAGTTGCCAATATTATATTCTTTAAACTTATTCAAATGTCATCGCCAGTTTTTGCTTCTTCGGTGACTTATTTAATTCCTATTGTGGCTTTCTTTTGGGGATTATTAGATAATGAAATGTTGACACTGTTTCAGTTTTTTGGAGCGTTTATTATTTTGGTTGGTGTTTATTTGGCTAACAAAAAATAAGTTTACTATGTAAAGAAAATAGAAAGACCGTTTCAAAATTATCTGAAACGGTCTTTTTTAATTTAAATTTAGTTGAGATTATTGAAAGTCTGCATCAGTAACTCCTTCGTTTATTTTTACATCAGTCATTTTAAAATCTAATTCGATTCCTTGGTTGATGATTATTTCGTAAGCAATTTTAACCCCTTTTACATCTCTATAATCTAAGAAGTTTGTTGTTACAGTCATTTTTTTATCGCCTCTTTCAACAAGTTTTGATTCCATAACTTTCAAACCCGATTTAACGTCGTAGTAAAGTGTTGTTTTACCGTTTTTAATAGCATATGCATCATTTCCGTTAATTGGTTCAATTCCGTCAAGAACTAAATCTGTTTTTTTCAACAAACCAATTTCGTCAAAAGTTGTAGCTGTTGCTTTTTTCTCGGCATATTCTTCTGGAGTTAAATCTTTTCTTTGACCTTGGTTTACACCATAACCACCTTTTTCGTTGATTACTTGTTTAGACAATTCGCCCATTCCTTCCATTTCAATTGAGAAAAGAGATTTTCCTTTTACATCTTTTTTAGACGTGTATTTTAAAGGTGCTGGCGCTTGAGGAATTGATCCTGTTCCTGTTGCAAAAATTGTTTTTACACCCAAAACTGCTTTTTGTCCACCAATTGCTGTAATGTAATTATCTAAAACTGTTTTAACTGTAACTCCAGCAGGAGCAGGTTTTTTCATTTTAGGTTTCTCAGTAGGATTTCCGAATTTATCAAAATAAAACATCGGAATTTTTAATTTTTCCAATCCTGGAATCACTTCAGATCCTTTTCCGGTAACAATAATTCTTAAATTATCGGCAAGAAAATATTTATTAGCGACTCTAACAATATCATCGGCAGTAACTGCGTTGATGTTTTTAATATAGTTTTCATAAAAATCTTCTGGCAAACCTTGTGTTTGAATGTTTAATGCATAACGAGCAACCGTTTCTGGTTTTTCAACTTGCATTACAAACTTACCAATGTATCCTGCTTTTACGTTATTTAAAACTTCATCCGATACTTTTTCTGTTCTAATTCTAGCAATTTCTTTAAGCGCTTCTACAACCGAACTGTCTGTAACAGCATTTCTTACTTGTGCATTAGCTTTAAATTTACTTGACACATATTTATTAAATCCTACGCTAGAGTATGAACCATAAGTCCAACCATGTTTTTCACGTAAGTTCATGTTTAAATATCCATTAAAATCGCCACCAAGAACTTGATTTGCCAAAATTAAAGGAAATAAATCTGGATCAGATAATTTAGTGTTTACTGTATTTACAATTGCAATTTCCGATTGAACAGCGTTTGGCATGTCCACAAAATTGATTTGAGTATATTGAACATTACTCGGATTAGTATACGATAAATTTGGAGCAGTTGCTTTAATCCAAGGACTAAAAAGTTTGGTAACCGCTTTTTTTACATCTTTCAATTTTACATCACCAAGTACAACTAAGTAAGCGTGTTCTGGAACAAAATAAGAACCATAATTTGCTTTTACATCGGCAAGAGAAATATTTTTAATTGCCTCTTCAGAAAGGTATTCACCAGATGGATGATTTTTACCATAAGCCAAAACGTTTTCTACTCTTCCAGCAACAGCAGTTACATTTTTTTCTTGCGTTTTTAAATTCTCTAGTAATTTATCTTTTTCTTTATCAAATTCTTCTTGAGTAAAATTCGGATTTAAAGCACCGTCTGCTAACAATTCTAAAATTCTTTTCGAATATTTAGAAAGACCCGTTCCAAAAGCACCTTGTGAAGAAAAACTTATGTCTGCTCCAAGAAAATCAATTTCTTCATTGTAAGCATCTTTAGAGATTTTAGCAGATCCGTTTCCTAATAAAGAAGCTAATAAATTACTAACTCCTTTTTTATCGCCTTCTGCATAAGGAGCATTATCTATTGTTAAACTAAAAGAAACTCTAGGCAATTTATGATTTTCTACAACCAATACTTTCAAACCGTTAGGTAAAGTAAAACTTTCTGGTTTGTTAATATTAATTTTTGGAGATGGCCCAGGTTTTGGTTGTGTTCTATCTTGTGCTTGCATAATTACAGTTAGGAACAAACTTGATATTAGTATTGCTATATTTTTTTTCATGTGTTGTATAATTATTTGTTATCAGCTTTATCTTTTGCTGGTACATAGTCTAAAATTAATCGTTGATTTGGATTTAGATATTTCTTAGCTACTTCTCTAATCTCTTCACGAGTTATAGAATGATACATCTCAATTTCTGTATTAATTAAATTTACATCACCATATAATAGATAAAACGATGCTAAATTTCCTGCAATACCTTCAACATTAGAATTGCTGTCTACAAAATCGCTATCATATTTATTTTGCAATTTTTGTAGTTCATTTTCAGAAATTAATTCAGTTTGTAATTTAACAATTTCGGCATCAACTTCTTTAGCTAAATCAGCGTTTGTAAAATCTCCTTGAGGCAAACCATATACAATATAAGTTCCGTAATCTTCTTGACTTTGATTGAAAGCTCCAATTTCTAAAGCCATTTTTTTGTCGTCAACAATTTTTTTATACAAACGAGAACTTTTTCCATCGCTTAAAATGCTTGAAACAAAATCTAATACTCTAGCATCACGAGTTTTCATTGATGGTGTTCTATAAGCCAAAATCATCATTGGTTTTTGAATGTTTGGATCTTCAAAAGTTGCATTAATCTGTTTTGTAATTGGCGCTTCAACAAATGTTTGTCTCACTACAGCTGGTTGCTTGCTAATAGAACCAAAATATTGTTGAATCCATTCTTTAGTTTGAGCAGGATTACTAATATCTCCAGCAACAACTAAAACTGCATTGTTAGGAATATAGAATTTTTTATTAAACGCTTGAAATTCTTCTAATTTGGCTGCATCCAAGTGATCCATAGAACCAATAGTTGTCCAACGGTAAGGATGATTAGTAAACATATTTTTCTTTACTTCCTGAAAAATTTGACCATAAGGTCTGTTGTCATAACTTTTTCTTTTTTCCTCTTTTACCACTTCATTTTGAGTATCCACTCCAATTTGGTTGATAACTGGATGCATCATTCTTTCAGATTCCATCCATAAACCAAGTTGTAAACTATTAGATGGAAAAACTTCATAATAATAAGTTCTATCATCAGTTGTGTTGGCATTGTTGACTCCACCATTAGAAGAAACTATTTTAAACCATTCCCCACGTTTTATGTTTTCTGTTCCTTCAAATAAAAGATGTTCAAAAAAGTGAGCAAAACCGGTTCTGTTTGGTTGTTCGTCTTTAGCACCAACATGATACATAACCGAAGTTATAACCACAGGAGCTGATGGATCATTATGCAAAATAACATGCAATCCGTTGGCTAAATCGTATTCCTCAAAAGCGACCTTTTGGGCATGAGCTGTTCCTCCTAGCATAAGCAATGAACTTAAAGCGATTAAAGATTTTTTCATAAAAACTATAAATTATTTAGTTGATAGCAGAATTAGTGTAATAATCACAAATTCTGTTACACAAAAATAGATTTTTTTATTCGTTTTTGTTAAAGTAATTAACGCAATATTGTAAAATGTATAACGGACTGATTTTTAAGTAAAAAACTTTTTTAAAAATGCGTTGCAAGAGAAATAATTATTTGTATATTTGCAACCTTAAAAAAATTAACTAAACAATTTGTTATGTACGCAATCGTAGAGATAGCAGGGCAACAATTTAAAGTAAGCAAAGACTTAAAGGTTTATGTTCACCGTTTGACTAATGAAGAAGGTTCAAAAGTTTCTTTTGACAAAGTTCTTTTATTAGACGATAATGGTAACATAACTTTAGGCGCCCCAGCTATAGAAGGTGCTTCTGTTGAAGCAAAAGTATTACAACACTTAAAAGGTGATAAAGTAATTGTCTTCAAAAAGAAAAGAAGAAAAGGTTACAAAAAGAGAAACGGTCACCGTCAGTATTTAACACAAATTCTTATTGAAGGAATTAGTGCTACTGGTGGAAAAAAAGCTACTCCAGCTCCTAAAAAAGAAGCAGCTCCAAAAGCTGAGAAACTTGTAGAGGCAGTTGAAGAAAAAGCTCCTAAAGCTCCTAAAGCATCTAAAAAAGGTGATGATCTAGTAATTATTGAAGGAATTGGTCCAAAAGCTGCTGAAGCGTTAGTTGCTGCTGGAATTGATACATTCGCAAAACTTGCTGCTGCATCTGCTGATTCTGTTAAAGAAATTTTAGACGCATCAACTAACAAAGTACAACATTTAGATCCAACTACTTGGGCTCAACAAGCACAATTAGCTGCTGATGGCAAAATGGATGAATTAAAAAAATTACAAGATGAATTAAACGGTGGTAAAGCTGTTTAATTAATTATTAACCTATAAAACCTATAACATCATGGCTCACAAGAAAGGTGTCGGTAGTTCGAAGAATGGTAGAGAATCACATTCTAAACGTTTAGGCGTTAAGATATATGGTGGTCAAGCTGCAATTGCTGGAAACATTATCATAAGACAAAGAGGTTCTAAACACAATCCAGGCGAAAACGTTTACATGGGTAAAGATCATACTTTACATGCAAGAGTTGATGGAGTTGTGAAATTTCAGAAAAAAACTGGCGATAAGTCATTTGTTTCTATAGTTCCTTTTGAAGCATAATCTAAATTTTAATTTAGATAGTAAAAAAACCGTTCATCACTGAACGGTTTTTTTTGTTTTTAACTTATATCATTTTTGAGCGAATGGCTTTATTCTTTTTGTTTTCCCTATTCCTGCTATTCGTTCTATCTCGTCCCAAAAGACGAGATGCCACTACTATCAGGGCTAGATAGGCTTTGTCTTTTGCAGAGTTCTATAGTTTAAAACTCAAATTTACTAAACCTTAAATTCTAAATAAAAGCAAACTTTCAATAAGAAAACCTACCGCTTCAACAACTTCGCTTTTTTAACAACACCAGCGCCAGTTGTAGTCTCTAATACATAAGTTCCGCTTGTCAGCCCACCAAAGTCAATCTGATGCGACGCAACAGTCAATTTACCTTCTTTAACCTTTACCCCAAGCAACGAATAAACAACATAATCCATCGGCTCAGCAACTTCAATTGAAACATAATGCTCCACTGGATTGGGTGACAATTCTATGCCTTCTGTTTTAAAATCATCTGTGCCAAGCGAACAAACACTTGTACTGTATTTTGCCACAAAAAAATCACTCTGCGAACCTATATTCAAAATACTATTAGTAGCAAAGGTCAATTGATGCCCAAAACCACCTCCCAAAATATAATCACCACTAGAATCTACTGCTAAGGCAGTACCTACATCATCATAACCAACATCTCCTGTAATTTTATTTAACGACAAGCAGGCTCCAGTATCTTTATTCAGTCGAGCAAACAAAACCTCTGTTCCTTGATTCGTACCTCCAGGTGCAAAAGTTTGGATACCCCAAGTATAAGCACTTCCAGAACACACTGTAGTAACTCCAAGCTCACTTCCCTTCAATACTATAGCTCCAGTTTGCCTGCCACCTCTAGTAGGATAACTAGTCCATAAAACCGTACTTGCTGATGGATCAAACTTCATCACAAAAGGCGGATTATTGAATTGCGTAGGACTCAAGCCTAAGAAATTCTCATAACTAGCACCAGCAATATAACCAGAAATATAAATATTGTTCTGTGGATCAAAGGCGTAATTATACCAGAAAACAGTATTGAAATTTGGACCTGTACTCTCCTTCAACCACTGAAACTGCCCCAAATCATTGAAGCAACAAAGAAAAGCAGTATGTGTAACGGTTTGTCCTGCTATTACAGCTGTTTGTCCAGAATCTTGCCTACTTCCATAAAAATAGTAATAACCATTATTTGGGTTGCGATTAAACCCAAAGTTACAAGTAATTTGCATGTCCAATTCTGTACTACCAACAAAATCACCATTAGTGTCGTACTTAAGTATGTAGTGTTTCACTCCTGTACCTGTAACTGTTAATGCTCCTCCTGCATAAACTCCTTGAGGCAAAACAGTAATCCAATAACTATTTCCCATACTATCTGTAGAATGACCATAACTCGCGGTTCTAGAAATACCATCGGCAACAGTAACAGTAGACAATTGAGGTCTTCTAAACCATTGCATAACACCATCACTAGAATACTTAGCTATAAAAATCAAGCTACAGTCTTGTGGCGTTTGTGATAGAATTACATCATTATCAATTCTTGGTGGATAAGTTGTGCTACCACAATTCCCAAACTTACCGCTTATATAAATATTGTTTTGAGCATCAATCTGTAAAGATTGAACCCTGTCATAACTACTACCTCCAATGATTTTCGACCACCGATAAGTACCATCACAACTAAAACTGCTCAGCGCTACATCAGTCAAAGTAATACCGTCACCAAAGTTGGTTTTTACATTACCGTCAACATTCAAATTATTCAACCCTACAGCAGACAAGGTATAGATATTATTGTTACTATCGGTAACAATACTGTAAACCTCTTCCTGCCTGTCGCCAGAATTTGTATTCAATTGATCAGTACTACCGCCTCGCTTACCCCATTGCCAACTCTGACAATGGGCTAAAAAGCCTATAAAACATAACAATAACGTGACACTCTTTTTCATAATTTACTGCTTTAATTAGTGATCAACTTAGCATTTTCTATAATCTTACCGTCTTCGCGCATCAAAAGAACATACTGACCAGAAGCATAACGAGTACAATCCAGCTCAATAGTGCCTTTAGTTCCATCTGGAACCCACTCCTGAAGCGTTCTTCCTAAAAATCAACCAAAGAAAGCTTCATAAATTCAAAACTACAAATTTAAAACTATAAAAAACCACGTAAAACTACCTGGTTTAATCATTTTTTATAAATATGATTCTTAGTCTAATAACTATTTTACGGAAAACCGTAAAACCGAAAAATAATTATAAATTGATATGTGATTTCTCCTTCGTCGAAATGACAAAAAAGCGGCAAAAAATGATGTAATAAATTTTCCCATAAGTTGTTTGTAAAACTACTGCCCTAGCCCAGATAGTAGTGAAAATCCTTTTATCTTGTTGCCTTAGGTAATCGAAGGCAACAAAATAAAAGATTGTAACGAATAGCTGGAAATAGCTTCAAAAAAACTTTCTACAAACTCAAGAAAACAATATGTTATAAATTTGATTTTGTACTGATAGTTGAGAAACTGAAACAAGTTCAGACTAAAAAAAAACCATTCGAATTAACGAATGGTTCAATTTTTATTAATCTATGTCTTTCATTTTAAAAGACTCCATGAATTTTGTGGTATAATTCCCAGCAACATAATCAGGTTCATCCATTAATTGCCTGTGAAATGGTATTGTAGTTTTTATTCCTTCTATATAAAACTCATCTAGTGCGCGTTTCATTTTGCTAATTGCTTCTTCTCTTGTTTGCGCTGTTGTAATTAACTTGGCAATCATTGAGTCGTAATTTGGCGGAATTGTGTAACCTGCGTAAACGTGAGTGTCTAGACGCACTCCATGTCCGCCTGGCGCGTGAAGCACAGTGATTTTTCCTGGTGAAGGACGGAAATCATTGTATGGATCTTCGGCGTTGATACGGCATTCTATTGCGTGTAGATTTGGATAGTAATTTTTTCCAGAAATTGGCACACCAGCAGCAACAAGGATTTGCTCACGAATTAAATCGTAATCTACAACTTGCTCTGTGATTGGGTGTTCTACTTGAATACGAGTATTCATTTCCATAAAGTAGAAATTTCTGTGTTTATCAACCAAGAATTCTACAGTTCCTGCACCTTCATATTGAATATATTCGGCTGCTTTTACTGCTGCTTGTCCCATTTTTTCACGTAATTCATCGGTCATGAATGGTGATGGTGTTTCTTCGGTTAATTTTTGGTGACGTCTTTGAACTGAGCAATCTCTTTCTGAAAGGTGGCATGCTTTTCCGTAAGAATCTCCTACAACTTGAATTTCTATGTGACGTGGTTCTTCGATTAATTTTTCAAGATACATTCCGTCATTTCCAAAAGCTGCAGCAGATTCTTGACGAGCACATTCCCAAGCTTTTAGTAAATCTTCGTGTTTCCAAACGGCACGCATACCTTTTCCACCTCCACCTGCTGTTGCTTTTAGCATTACTGGATAACCAAATTCTTCGGCTAATTTTTCAGCTTGTTCGTAAGATTCTAAAATCCCAACTGAACCAGGAACACATGGAACTCCAGCTTCAATCATGGTTGATTTAGCCGAAGCTTTATCACCCATTCTATCAATCATTTCTGGTGATGCACCAATAAATTTTATCCCGTGTTCTTGACAAATTTTTGAAAATTTAGCATTCTCAGACAAGAAACCATATCCTGGATGAATTGCATCTGCGTTAGTAATTTCGGCAGCCGCAATAATATTTGACATTTTTAAGTAAGACAAATTACTTGGTGGCGGACCAATACAAACGGCTTCGTCTGCAAATTTAACGTGTAAACTTTCGGCATCTGCAGTAGAATAAACAGCTACTGTCTTAATACCCATTTCTCTACAGGTTCTAATTACTCTGAGAGCAATTTCTCCTCTGTTGGCAATTAATATTTTTTTAAACATCTTCTTTTAATTAGATAATTAGACAAATTAGATTATGAATCAATTAAAAATCAGTAGTCAGAAAACTTCTGACTTCTAACTTCTAACATCTAACTTTTTAAGATGGATCTACTAAGAATAAAGGTTGGTCAAACTCTACAGGAGACATGTCGTCAACAAGAATTTTTACAATTTTACCTGAAATTTCAGCTTCAATTTCGTTGAATAATTTCATTGCTTCAACCACACAAAGTACATCGCCTTTACCAATTGATGTTCCAACTTCTACAAACGATGGTTTGTCTGGAGCTGGCTTTCTATAGAAAGTACCAATCATTGGTGACTTGATAGTTACGTATTTTGCATTTTCATCAACTGCTGGCGCAACTGGAGCTGCTGGAGTTTGAGCTACCGGTGCAACTGGAACAGCCTGAGGCAATGGTTGTTGCATTGGAGCTTGTTGCACGTAAGTGATATCAGGAGAATTTCCTTCTAAAGTTGTTCTGATAGTAATTTTAATATCTCCAGTTTCTAACTTTACTTCTGCAACTCCCGAATTAGATACAAATTTGATTAGGTTTTGAATTTCTTTTAAATCCATAATTGATTTGTTTTAGTTATAGTTTATTGTTTGTTGTATGCCCATTTAAGGTAGATGGAACCCCAAGTAAATCCGCCACCAAAAGCAGCAAAGATTAGGTTATCTCCTTTTTTGAATTTATCTTCAAAATCACTCAGTAACAAAGGTAATGTTCCTGAAGTTGTGTTACCGTATTTGTGGATGTTTACCAATACTTTTTCTTCATCAAGATCCATTCTTGAAGCCGTTGCATCGATAATTCTTTTATTTGCTTGATGTGCAATTAACCAATCAACATTATCTTTAGTTAGGTTGTTACGTTGCATTATTTTTTCACTCACATCTGCCATTCCAGAAACGGCATATTTGTAAACTGTTTTACCATCTTGAAAAACAAAATGTTGTCTGTTCTCTACAGTTTCTTTAGACGCTGGCATAATTGAACCACCGGCATCAATTTTTAGATATTCTCTTCCAATACCATCAGAACGCAAGAATTCGTCTTGTAACCCAAGCCCTTCATAATTTGGTTCAAATAATACGGCACCTGCTCCATCACCAAAGATGATGCACGTCGCTCTATCTGTATAATCTATAATTGATGACATTTTATCGGCACCAATTAATAAAACTTTTTTATATCTACCTGTTTGAATGTACGCTGCTGCCGCAGACATACCGTAAAGAAAGCTTGAACATGCTGCAGATAAATCGTAAGCGAAAGCATTTACAGCACCAATTTGAGTCGCAACATAAACACCTGTTGTTGCAACTGGCATGTCTGGAGTTGCTGTTGCCATGATTACCAAATCAATTTCGGCAGGATTTATATTACCTCTTTTAATTAAATCTTGTGCGGCTTTTATTGCTAAATAAGAAGTTCCTTTACCAGATTCTTTCAACAAACGTCTTTCTTTTATTCCAGTTCTAGTTGTAATCCATTCGTCATTAGTATCAACCAAAGTTTCTAATACTTGATTTGACAAAACAAAGTCAGGAACATAACCACCGACAGCGGTAATTGCGGCTGTAATTGTACTCATATTGCTATTTTATAATCTCTTAAAAAAGTAATTTTAAAAGAGGTGGAATTTACAAAAAATTATTTAGTTATGATTAAAATTTATAAAAAACAAAAAACTCTCACAGAGTGAGAGTTTAAATGTAAATTTAAATATAAATTAAGCTGCTGCTACTGATTTATCAATAACAACTTGACCTCTGTAATACATTTTACCTTCGTGCCAGTAAGCTCTGTGGTATAAATGTGCTTCTCCTGTAATTGGACAAGTTGCAATTGTAGCTGCTGTTGCTTTATAATGTGTTCTTCTCTTATCTCTTCTTGTTTTGGAGATTTTTCTCTTAGGATGTGCCATTTTACTATATTATTTATCCGTTAATAGTTGTTTTAATTTGTCCCAACGTGGGTCAATATTTTCTTCTTTTTTACTCTCTTTTTTTTGTTCCTTTATTGATAATTTTGTTAGTTTCTCAAGTGTTTCTGTTTTCAAAGTTCCATCTTTAATACCAGGATGAATTCTTTTTAACGGAACTGAAAGAACAATCATTTCATAAATATACTGTGAAATATCTATTTGATGCTCTCCATGTGGCAATATCAATAACTCTTCGTTATCGTTATTAAACTCTTCTCCAAAATTAACTACCAATTTAATTTTACCTTTAATAGGCAAATCAAACATTTCATT
>JAIEMH010000114.1 GCA_019752245.1 Flavobacteriaceae bacterium | reverse complement strand
ATATTGTAAAAGCTCATTAATCTCTATTTTTCCGCTTTGCGTAGAAACGCTTTTAACATCTATTATGTCAATTGGAACTGCCGAATTTACTACGGTTCTTTTTGAATTTCTCGATCCAACAACTTGGACTTCTTCAAGTACTTGACCATTAGCTAAAACAACATCAATTGTAGAAATGTTATCTGTACTTTTCTCTACCGATTGGTATCCGATATAGCTGAATACTAAAGTAGCTCCTTCTTTAATTTTGATTTTAAAAGTACCATCAATATCGGTTGAAACTCCATTAGATGTTCCTTTTTCAACAATATTTACACCAACTAATGGTTGTCCAGAATTGTCTTTAACAACACCTGAAATTTGCTTTTGAGCAAATACGCTTGTAATTGAAAACAAAAATAATAATAATGTAATTTTTTTCATAAATAGCTTTGGTTAGTTTTTAATAGTGTGCAATATACTATATTTTTAATATTATTTTAACTGCAAATTATAATTATTGTCAAAAATTACAATTAACAATTGTTAAATTTTGTTTGTTTTTATATTGCTTAAATATAATGTTCTTTAAATCAATTATTTATATTATTTTAGAATAAAATTTATTAGATTTGTTAAAACTTGTTGCTTATGAAAATAAAATTAACATTTATTTTTTTGATTTTTCATTTAATTCTTTTTTCGCAAAATGGTGAGAAAATTATAGTTTTTAAAGATGCAGATAGTAATGTTCCTATAGAAGACGCAACTGTCTTAATTCTAAAAACCAAGCAAATTTTATTAAGTAATTCCGAAGGTAAAGTGACTTTTGTTTTAAACGGAACCTCAAACATTCAAATTTCACACACATCATATACAGGAATTACTGTAAGAACTACAATTTTAAAAGATAAGGAAACCATTGTTTATTTGAAAAACAATATCAATAACCTTGATGAAATTATTATTACAAAACAACATCCTCAAAAAATTCTTAAATCTTTAGTCGAAAATTCCATCAATAAATTTACTATTCCGGCCAAATTGAAAGTCTATTCAAGAGAGTTTTTTAAATTAAACGGAACCTATTCCAATTATAATGATGGACTTATGAACTTTCAATTATCGGGTGATCCTAAAAAAATTACTACAAATATTTTGGTAGAACAAAATAGGTCATTCGGATTGATTGAAGACGATATAAAAGCAGATCTTTTAGGTTATAACTTAAACGATATTATGGAAAATTATTATAAATTTAAGTACTTAGAGCCAATTCTTGAACCTAGAGCTAAAAAAGAGTACGACTTTTTGATAAAATCCTATTCGGCAAATTTAGATTATTACATAATGTTGGTGACGCCTTTGGATGATGCAAAAGGATTATTAGATGACTTCACCATTATTTATGATAAAAAAAAGAAAATTATAATTGAGGTAAATACAAGTATTTCGCCAAGTGTAATTGCTAAAAATAAAGATAAAACCGCTTTGGGTTCTAAAAATATTTATAAATCATTTTTCAAAACAATTTACAGAATGGATAATTCTAATTATTATCTGATTAGTTCTCGAGAAGAAATTGGTTTTGAACGAATTGATAAAAAGAAAACTACAAGTATAGAAGTTATAAATTATTTTATAACTACAAATTTCAGCAATCAGAAATTCAGTTTTAAAGAAAATGAAGTTTTTAAAGATAAAACACTTTTCAACAAAAAGAATGTTATTTTATCTGATTATTGGAATTCATCTGGACTAACGGCAACCGATGAAGAACTTGAAATTGTGAATAAAATAGAAGAAAATCATTAACTACTAATTTTAGGTTCAAAATTCCATATTTTGAAAGCTTTTGTAACTTGGTATTAATACCTTATATTTGCACACTTTTAAAAATAAAACTTATAATGAAAGCAGGAATTGTAGGATTACCAAACGTAGGAAAATCAACGTTATTTAATTGTTTATCAAATGCTAAAGCGCAAAGTGCCAACTTTCCGTTTTGTACTATAGAACCAAATATTGGTGTGGTAAATGTTCCAGATCCAAGAATCAATCGTTTGGAAGAATTGGTAAAACCACAAGCCGTACAAATGGCAACTGTTGATATTGTTGATATTGCAGGATTGGTTAAAGGAGCAAGTAAAGGTGAAGGTTTAGGAAATCAATTCCTTGCAAACATTAGAGAATGTAATGCAATTATTCACGTTTTGCGTTGTTTTGATAATGATAATATCGTTCACGTTGACGGAAATGTAAACCCAATTCGCGATAAAGAAACAATTGATATCGAACTACAATTAAAAGATTTAGAAACGGTTGAAAAACGTTTAGAAAAAGTAAATCGTGCTGCCAAAACTGGAAACAAAGAAGCGCAAGTTGAAAAAGCTCTTTTAGATAGAATTCGTGAAACGTTGTTGCAAGCAAAATCTGCAAGAACAGTGGAACCACAAAATCAAGACGAAATTGAGTTGTTGGAAGATTTTCAATTAATTACCAACAAACCAGTACTTTATGTTTGTAATGTTGACGAAAATTCTGCAGTAAACGGAAACAAATATGTTGACCAAGTTCGTGAATTAGTAAAAGACGAAGATGCCGAAGTTATCATCCTTTCAGTAGGAGCAGAAGCAGATATTACCGAATTAGAAAGCTACGAAGAAAGACAAGTTTTCTTGGAAGATATGGGATTGACTGAACCAGGTTCGGCAGTTTTAATTCGTGCGGCTTACAAATTATTAAAACTTCAAACGTATTTCACAGCTGGAGTTAAAGAAGTTCGTGCTTGGACAATTAACGTTGGCGATACAGCACCAAAAGCAGCAGGAGTAATTCATACTGATTTTGAAAAAGGTTTCATTCGCGCTGAGGTTATTGCATTTGAAGATTATTCTGCATTAGGTTCTGAATCTAAATGTAAAGAAGCCGGAAAACTAAGAGTTGAAGGAAAAGAATATATTGTTAAAGATGGTGATGTGATGCATTTCCGTTTTAATGTATAGTTTTCAGAAAATAGAGAATAAAATATAGAAAATAGACTAGCCGCAAAAGAGATTTTGCGGTTTTTTTTTGGCATAACTTTTGGATTGCAAAATTTAAAAACTACTCCTCATGAAAAAACTAGCTTTGTTATTCGTTTTGTCTTTTCTAATGATTTCTTGTAAAAATGCTGATGCTGTTCCTAGCGGAAATAACTTCTATTTTGAAAATCCTCAACCTGTAAATGATTCAGAGCTGAGTTCTATTCCAAATAAATTTAAGGGTATTTATATGAATTCAGATTCGCTTTATTTGAATGTTACAGACAATATTATTTTTTATGAAAGTGAAAATAAATTTAGATTTCATAAAAACCAAATTGATTCTTTAAAGGAATATTTTGAGGTTGTGAACGGAAAATACATTTCAAAGGATAAAAAAGAGGTTTTCAATTCGAAAAATGTAGGAGATTCAATAGAGTTTGCTACTAAAGATATTGATACTATTTTTAATTTTTCAGAAACTAAAAAAGCAAAACGAATAAATGGCGATTTAATTTTGAACGAAAAATATTCCATTTATTGGAAAGTGAAATTATTGAGTTTGAATAAAAACATACTAAATATCAAAGTGTTATATTCTGATGATGATTTAAAAAGAATGGATTCAATAACGAAAATTCATTCCAAAAAGATTGATTCGCTATCCTATATCATTTCGCCATCGAGATCAGAATTTAAGAGATTTAGTAAAATTAAAAATTTTGGTTTTGATTCTAAATTTGTAAAAGTTAAATAATGAAAACTATAAAAAAATGCTTTAAAATTATCAAAAAGCTATTTTTTGCAATTTTGATATTTCTGATAACTTACAGTGCGTCTGCATTTTTATTGTCAAAAATCACAATTAATTCGGATGCAGAAAATCAATCTAAAGACGTATCAATTTATATAAAAACCAATGGCGTTCACACCGATATTATCGTTCCTGTAAAAAACGAAATCAAAAACTGGAGTTCGCAAATTAAGTTTGAGAATACAAAGTCCAAAGATACAACAGCAACTTATTTAGCTTTTGGTTGGGGAGATAAAGGTTTTTATCTCGACACACCAGAATGGTCAGATTTAAAGGCTTCAACTGCATTTAATGCTGCTTTCGGATTGAGTGATTCTGCTATGCATACAACATTTTATAAAGCAATTAAAGAAAATAAAAATTGTATCAAAATCACAATTTCTAAAGAAAATTATAAAAAATTAGTAGCCAATATCGAAGACACATTCCAATTCGATTCAAGCCAAAATCCGCTATTTATTGAAGCTACAACTTATGGTAATGATGATAGTTTTTATGAAGCAAAAGGAAACTATAGTTTGTTTCATACCTGCAATTCTTGGGCAAATGAAACACTAAAAAGTTCCAATCAAAAAGCCGCTTTTTGGACCGTTATCGATTCAGGGATTTTTTGTCATTATCAATAAGCTTTTATAGTCTTTTTTCTATTCTCTTTTCTCTATTTTCTTTTAAAAATTGTCAAAAACATTCTTAATAACTTTGACAAATATCATTTTAAAAACACTTCGAAATTCACTACATTAGCACAAATTCGATTTTTTTAAAAATGGCAGACGAAACTAAATACGACGAAGATAATATACGCTCACTCGATTGGAAAGAACACATCCGAATGCGTCCCGGAATGTACATTGGGAAACTCGGTGACGGTTCCTCTCCAGATGACGGAATTTATATTTTACTAAAAGAAGTAATCGATAACTGCATCGACGAGTTCGTTATGGGTGCAGGAAAAGTAATCGAAGTTACTATTAAAGATAAACTAGTTACAGTTCGCGATTACGGTCGTGGAATTCCGTTAGGGAAAGTTGTTGACGTAGTTTCCAAAATGAATACTGGAGGAAAATACGATTCGAAAGCCTTTAAAAAATCTGTTGGTTTGAATGGAGTTGGTACCAAAGCGGTTAATGCTTTGTCTAATTATTTCCGTGTAGAATCAGTTCGCGATAACCAACAAAAAGCAGCCGAATTCTCAGAAGGAAATCTTAAATTAGAAGAAGAAGTTACCGAATCTACAAAGCGAAAAGGTACAAAAGTTGCGTTTATTGCTGACGAAGTTATTTTCAAAAACTATAAATACCGAAATGAGTATATTATCAAAATGCTCAAAAATTATTGTTATTTAAATCGTGGTTTAACGATTTATTACAACGGTGAAAAATACCTTTCAGAATTCGGATTAAAAGATTTATTAGAAGAAACAATTACCGAAGAAGACATGCAATATCCTATCATTCACTTAGAAGGTGATGATATCGAAATTGCATTAACACACAGTAAATCACAATATTCTGAAGAATATCATTCGTTTGTAAACGGACAAAATACCACACAAGGAGGAACGCACTTAAACGCGTTTCGTGAAGCCATTGTAAAAACCATTCGTGAATATTACAACAAAGGTTTTGAAGCATCAGATATTCGTAAATCCATCGTTTCGGCGGTTTCGATAAAGGTTGAAGAACCAGTTTTTGAATCGCAAACCAAAACCAAATTGGGTTCTAATGATGTTGGTCCGAATGGTCCGACGGTTCGAACGTTTATTCACGATTTTATTACAACCAAATTAGATAATTTTTTACATAAAAATCCAGAAGTTGCCGATTTACTTTTACGCAAGATTTTACAAGCCGAACGCGAACGTAAAGAACTTTCTGGAATTAGAAAATTAGCCAAAGACAGAGCTAAAAAATCAAGTTTGCACAATAAGAAATTACGCGATTGTCGTGTGCATTTAACCGATGCTAAAAATCCAAGAAGTTTAGAAAGCACACTTTTCATTACCGAAGGAGATTCGGCATCAGGTTCGATTACGAAAAGCCGTGATGTGAATACACAAGCGGTTTTCAGTTTGCGTGGTAAACCTCTGAATTCTTATGGAATGTCAAAGAAAATCGTGTACGAAAACGAAGAATTCAATTTGCTTCAAGCAGCTTTAGATATTGAAGAAAGCATCGAAGATTTACGTTACAACAACATCGTAATTGCTACCGATGCCGATGTCGATGGAATGCACATTCGTTTGTTATTGATTACTTTTTTCCTTCAATTTTTTCCAGAAATGATTAAAGAAGGACATTTATATATTTTACAAACGCCATTATTCCGTGTTCGAAATAAAAAAGAAACCATCTATTGTTATTCGGATGAAGAACGAAGAGATGCGATTGAAAAACTAAAACCAAAACCAGAAATAACCCGATTCAAAGGATTGGGAGAAATTTCTCCAGATGAGTTTAAGAATTTCATTGGTGAAAGCATTCGATTGGATCCTGTAATGTTAGATAAAGCCACATCAATAGAAACGTTGTTAGAATTCTATATGGGAAAAAATACACCAGATAGACAGATTTTTATCATCAATAATCTGAAAGTGGAATTGGATAAGGAATTGGTGGAGAAATAAATTTAGAATTTTGTCAAAAAAACTTCAAAATAAAGAGTTATTCCAACAAGTGGTTGTGTTATTGCAAAATGCACAACAACAAGTTTTGCGTGCGGTAAATTCAACAATGACGTACACGTATTTCGAAATTGGAAGAATGATTGTCGAAGAAGAACAAAATGGAAAAGAACGCGCCGAATACGGAAAACAAATCCTAAAAGGACTTTCGCAACAATTGACAAATGAGTTGGGGAAAGGGTTTTCTGTTGAGAGTCTTGACAGAATGAGAAAATTTTATAAGATATATTCAAATTCGTCATCACTGACGAGGATTTTGGAAATAGTAAATTCGTCATCACTGCTGACGAATTTTGATAATGCAATTTCACAGTCAATGACTAGGGAATTTGAAACTCAAAAAACGCAGACACTGATTTCGTTTTTCAAATTGACTTGGACACATTATACTTTTCTAATGCGAATTGACGATGAAAAAGAAAGAAGTTTCTACGAAATTGAATCAGAAAAACACAATTGGAGTGTGCGTGAATTAAAACGTCAATACGATTCTGCTTTATACACAAGATTGGCTTTAAGCAGAGATAGAGAAGGTGTTTTAAAATTATCAGAAGAAGGCCAGATTATTGAAAAACCAAAAGACATTATAAAAGATCCTTATATTTTAGAGTTTTTAGGATTACCAGAATTACATAATTATTCTAAGTCAGAATTAGAACAAGAAATAATCAATAAATTAGAACATTTTTTGTTAGAGTTAGGTGAAGGTTTTGCATTTGTAGCACGTCAAAAACGAATCACATTTGATGATAAACATTTCTATATAGATTTAGTGTTTTACAATCGAGTTTTAAAAAGTTTTGTACTTATCGATTTGAAAATAGGCGAATTAAAACATCAAGATTTAGGTCAAATGCAAATGTATGTTAACTATTATGACAGAGAAATGCGTCTCGAAGGAGAAAACAAAACCATCGGAATTGTACTTTGTCAAAACAAAAGCGATTTAGTTGTAGAATACACATTGCCTGATAATAACGAACAAATTTTTGCAAGTAAATACAAAACAATTTTACCAAGCAAAGAAGATTTAATAAAATTAATTAATAGTAAATAGAAGTTAATTTAAACAGATACTGAAATATTCAGCATAAATGAAAGACGAAGAAGAAGATAACATTAACGAAGAAGAAACTAACGACGAGTTAGACGAATCAACCAACGACGAAATTGCTGACGAAGGCTTTGAAGACATAGTATCTACAGGCAAAAATCACTTTTACGACAACGACGAAAATCCAGAAGATACCATTACCAAGGTTACAGGAATGTACAAAGATTGGTTTTTGGATTACGCTTCCTATGTAATTCTTGAGCGTGCTGTGCCTGCGATTGAAGATGGTTTCAAGCCTGTTCAACGTCGTATTATGCACTCGCTGAAAGAGTTGGATGATGGTCGTTACAATAAAGTAGCGAATGTTGTAGGTCACACGATGCAGTATCATCCTCACGGAGATGCGAGTATTGGTGATGCTATGGTGCAAATTGGTCAGAAAGAATTGCTGATTGACTGCCAAGGAAACTGGGGAAATATTCTAACCGGCGATAGCGCTGCGGCTTCGAGATATATTGAAGCGCGTTTGTCTAAATTTGCGTTGGAAGTTTTGTATTCGCCAAAAATCACCGATTGGGGAATGTCTTACGATGGTCGTCGTCCTGAACCAAATAATCTTCCTGTAAAGTTTCCGTTGCTTTTGGCTTCTGGTGCTGAAGGAATTGCAGTTGGACTTTCTACCAAAGTTTTGCCTCACAATTTTAACGAATTGATTGACGCTTCCATAAAAATTTTAAAGGGCAAACCATTTACAATTTATCCCGATTTTCAAACTGCTGGAATTGCCGATGTGTCTAATTATAACGATGGACTTCGTGGCGGACGTGTTCGTGTGCGTGCCAAAATTTCGCAATTAGACAAGCAGACATTGGTAATTACTCAAATTCCGTTTTCAACAAATACTACGACTTTGATTGATAGTATTTTGAAAGCGAATGAAAAAGGTAAAATTAAAATTAAGAAAATTGAAGACAATACTGCAGCCGAAGTTGAGATTTTAATTCACTTATTTCCAGGAGTTTCTCCAGATAAATCAATCGATGCTTTGTATGCGTTTACCGCTTGCGAAACCTCTGTTGCGCCTTTGGGTTGCGTGATTGAAGATAATAAACCATTGTTTATTGGTGTTTCTGATATGTTGAAAATTTCGACAGATAGAACGGTTCAATTATTGAAGCAAGAGTTGGAAATTCAATTGGAAGAACTCAAAAACAAATGGCATTTCTCGACTTTAGAAAAGATTTTCATTCGTGAAGAAATGTATATTGATTTCAAATTGTATTCTGATAGAGAATCGCTTTATACTTATATGTATGATCGTTTTGAGCCATTCAAAAAATCATTTGTAAGAGAAATTTTGGATGACGATTTGCAGAAACTTACTCAAATTCCAATGATTCGTATTACACGTTTCGACTCGGATAAAGCGGATGATTTAATAGCAAAATTGGAAGACGAAATGAAAGAAGTGCAACATCATTTAGACAACCTAATTGATTTTGCCATTGATTATTTTACAAAATTAAAGGAGAAATACGGAAAAGGTCGCGAGCGTCAAACGGAATTAAGAAGTTTTGAAAATATTGAAGCTACCAAAGTGGTTTTAAGAAATACAAAACTATATGTAAATAAAGAAGAAGGTTTCTTTGGAACAGGTTTGAAAAAAGACGAATACGTTGCCGATTGTTCTGATATTGATGACGTTATTGTCTTCTTGCGCGATGGAAAAATGATGATTGCCAAAGTCGATGATAAGAAATTCGTAGGAAAAGATATTATTCACATTGCTGTTTTTGATAAAAATGACAAGCGCACCATTTACAACATGATGTATCGTGATGGTAAAAATGGTTCTACATTTATCAAACGTTTCAATGTTTCGGGCGTTACTCGTGATAAATTTTACGATTTAACGCAAGAAAAAGCAGGTTCGCAAGTATTGTATTTTTCTGCTAATCCAAACGGTGAAGCTGAGGTTGTAACGATATTATTGCGTCAAGTTGGAAGTGTGAAAAAACTAAAATGGGATTTAGATTTCACCGATATTGCTATAAAAGGTCGTGCTTCTCGTGGAAATACGGTTACCAAATATCCAATCAAAAAAATCGAATTAAAGGAGAAAGGAATTTCTACTTTGCGTCCGAGAAAAGTGTGGTTTGATGATACAGTTCAACGTTTGAATGTTGATGGAAGAGGCGAGTTGCTTGGTGAATTTAGACCAAATGATCGACTTTTGATTATCAATCAAAGTGGTAAATTGAAAACTATAATTCCAGAATTGACTACGCATTTTGACGAAGACATGATTGTTCTTGAAAAATGGCATCCAAAAAAACCAATTTCTACTATTTATTATGATGGAGAAAAAGAACGTTATTTTGTAAAACGATTCTTGGTTGAAAACGAAAACAAAGAAGAGATTTTCATCACCGAACATGAAAAGTCACAATTAGAAATTGTTTCTACCGATTGGCGACCAGTTGCAGAAATTGTTTTTGCAAAAGTAAAAGGCGTTCAAAAAGACAATCAAACTATAGATTTAGAACAATTTATTGCTGTGAAAGGTATAAAAGCGTTGGGTAACCAATTAACAACTGATAAATTGAAACAAGTAAATTTATTAGAATCGTTGCCATACGAAGAACCTGTGGAAGAAGTCCCAGATGAAATGGAAGTTTCTGGTGAAGACACTGTATCTGAAGATATTCAAACTGAATTGGATGATGATGGTCAGATAACGTTGAGTTTGGAGTAGAATAATTCCAGTCAATATTCTTAAATATTTTGACATCTAATCAATACAAATACTATCTAACCCTGATAGAAATGAAAATAAAAAATGCCTTGATTGTTTCAAGGCATTTTTTATTGTAATGGATAGCAGGAAAATGGTTGGCTAAGAATGCCCAAACCATTCGTTTCTAATTTGTGATATCTGTATCTTCCAGCTCTTTGTCTTTAATTTTACTATTATGCAATTGAACGGGTTTGTTGTTTTTGCGCATTTTGATGTTTAAGAATTCTACAAAAAGCGAGAAGAAAATAGCAAAATATAAGTATCCTTTTGGAATGATACCAACTTCAGTGTCGTTACCAAATTTGAAATGTGCTAAATGCGAACCTTCGGCAAGTAGCATAACTCCAATTAATATTAAAAAGGATAATCCTAGTATTTGAATTGTAGGATGCTCATTGACAAATTTAGAAACTGGTCCGGCAAAAATCATCATAATTACTATAGAAATTACTACAGCTAGAATCATAATTATTATGGCACCTTCTGGTCCAAAACCACCTTCTGCTGGCGATTTCATGCTTATCATTCCGATTGCGGTAAGAATACTATCAAATGAAAATACGATGTTTAAAAGTGCAATTTGAATCACTGCTTTCGAAAGGCTAGACGCTGCTTTTCCAGAAGTAGCTTCTTCTTCGCCTTCCATTTTGTGATGAATTTCTGAAACCGATTTGTACAAAAGGAACATTCCACCACCAAAAATTATTAAACTTTGACCTGTAATGTGTGCTTCAAAAAATCCCCAATCTATGGCTAATATGGTTTCTTGTAAACTTAAAACCCAAGTGATTCCGAATAAAAGTACGATACGAAATGCCATTGCCAATAAAAGTCCTATTCTACGAGCTTTAGGTTGGTCTTTTTCTTCTAGTTTACCAGAAACGATAGATAGGAAAACAATGTTGTCTATTCCTAGAATGATTTCTAAAAAAGTTAATGTTAGTAAAGCAACCCATGCATTTGGATTTGAAATTAATTCGATCATTAGTAGTGAAAGTTTAAATTATAAAATGGTTTTACGTAATTATTTTATTTTTGTTACAGTTCCTTGTTGTTTTTTAGTTTCACCAACAAAAGAATATTCAAAGGTATAGGTTTTATCTTTGGTTGTTAAAATTTTCATTGAAATGGCTTTTTTTTCGGCTCTATTTCTTGGATGTAATTTTTCTAAAATAAATTCATAATCGTTTACCCAACGCACAGATGCTGTATCGGTTCTACCATTATAGGTTTCTATTTGCAGTTTGTCTGTTCTTTCAAAGGTGGTGATTTCTTTTTTACCATTAATTGTTTGTGCAAACTCAAATGTACCAGTTTTAAAATCTTTGGTGTTGCATTCGGGTTGTTTTTGGCAAGAGAAAAGTAGAATAAAAAATGAAAATAATAGGAATAATTGATATTTGGGTTTTGAAATTGTCATTGAAATTGTTTTTTTTATTTTAATTTTTGTAATTCGTCATCAGTAAAATTCTTAATGCTTTTATCTTTAGAAAATTTATCGGCATTATAATTTTTAGAATTGTTTTTCGGAATAGAAAGACTTGTCCACTCTTCCTTTTTTAGCATTTTGGCATAAAATACAATTTGACCAATATGATAAGGATAATGTGCCAATTGACGATTTATTGCCTCGACTACAGTGTGACCTTCGTTTCTAATATAAATAATATCAGTAAGCTGATTTGGTGTTAATGAATTTAAGGTATTTAAAAAACAATCCCAACCGTCGTTCCACACTTTTAGCAGTTCTTCTTTTGTTTTGATAGTATTTTCAAATTCGGCATCGCGATTGCGCCATTCTTTTTCGCCATCGGTGGTTAAAAAATCAGTCCAACGTGAAAGCATGTTGCCCGAAATGTGTTTGATAATTGTCGCAATAGAATTGGTATCTTCAGTTACCGAAACAAATAATTGCTCTGGTTGCAGTTGATCCATTGCTTTTTCTCCCAATAATTTGTAATAGAGAAATTGCTTTTTTGTGCTTTCTAAATAAGAATTATTTATCATTGAAAAGAGCATCAGTCATTGTTTTTAAACCTTTAAATGCTAGAAATACAGAAGTTATACAAATGGCACATCCAATTACTAAAACCAAATAATGCCAGTTGGTATGCTTGTTCATAAAAGCGTTGTACATAATACTTGGACCAATAAACATTAAGGGCAAAGCACCAAATAAATATTTTACACCTTTAGCTAATAAATCTTTGTTAGTTGCCATTTTTAAAATCGAATTTGTACTCCATATCCATGTTGATTGGCTATGAAATTAAGTTCTAAATCGGAATTGCTAGTACCAGGATTTTTTAATCCTTCGTTGTAAATATCTATTCCTTCTTTTATTTTTCTATTCTTCCCAGATAAAATCGGAATGGATGCAATTAAAGCTCCAGCACCAATATAAGTAGCAACTGTAGGATAATTTACATCAGAAACTAAACCTACTACTAAATCAGTTATCACCAATGCACCACCCAATCCTATCAAGAAACCACCAGTTGATTCTTTACTCAATCCTGATTTGAATCGGCTTAATGCTTTGTAATTAGTTACCAATAATTGTTTGGTTTCTCTTGTAGAAATTTGTTTTCCGTTTACATAATATTTTCCTTTTTCTAATGTAATTTCTTGCGAGAAGCAAGTTATAGATAACAAAAAGGTTAGTGCTAAAAATAGTTTTTTCATGATTTTTATTTTAAATTGTAATATCTTTTTTAAATGCCATAAAAATAGAAAAACAGATTGGTAATTACGATACAAATTCCAATAATAATAAAACCCATCGCGATAATATCGTCTGATTTTTTATCTGTTACAAGATCTAGTTTACCATTATTTTCAACATAATAGATTTTTAATGAATAAGGTAAATTTCTATAAGGTTTAATTGAAGTTCCAAAAGAATGTATAATTTGTCTAACAACTCCTTTTGAATCGGTAAATTTAATTACAGGATGATAGTATATCATAGTTCTGTCTGCAGAATAACTTTTTTCTGGACTATAACTTATTATTTCACCTTTAGTTGCAATGCCGTTTTTTGTAATAGAATCTGTTCTGTGATTTAGAAAGAATCCAATAATCAAGAGGATAAATCCTAAACTTATATAAATTACAAGATTTTTATTTGAAATTAAAAAATCAACCATTTAATTGTTGTTAAAACCATCAACTGCATTGCGAACGCTTCCAAACGTTTTTAATAATTCACTTGCTTTTTCATAAGTTACAGGAATTTCTCCCATAATCATTTTCACGCCACGATCAACCAATTTGTCATTACTCAATTGCATGTCAACCATTTTGTTGCCTTTTACTTTTCCGAGTTGAATCATTGTGGCAGTAGAAATCATATTTAAAACCAGTTTTTAGATTATCTTCAATTAGTTTTTTAAATTGATCAGGCATAGTTAGTGGTAATTGGTTAGAATTAAACTCAGTTTTTTTAATATTAAAGTTAGAA
>JAIEMH010000078.1 GCA_019752245.1 Flavobacteriaceae bacterium | reverse complement strand
TTATTTATTGAAAGTTATTGGAGCTCCTGGATATGTGTTTGAGAAAGTTGTTAAGGAGTGATTAGAAAGAAAAAGTATGTTTCTTAATCAAGAAAATAAATAATTAAAAACTAAATCGAAAAATTTAAACACATTTAACGCAACCTTTATTGTTTTTTGCATCTAATAAAAAAACCTCATTATGAAAAAGAATCTTTTAAAATTATTTTTTAGCTCTATTATACTATTATTGATCTCTTGTTCTTCTGATGAAATTGAAAGAACTACATTTAATGACGACGTCTATGTATCTGGCTCTAAAGCAAACCATGCCAGTTATTGGATAAATAATACCTTTGTCTCACTAACAGACGCTGGTTTTGCAACGTCAAGTGCTGACACATTAATTGTTAGAAATAATGATGTTCACATTCTTGGTTCTGGGAATAATGGAGTTGGAAAAACATTGTATTGGAAAAACAATGTACTTACCAATTTAACTGACGCTTTTTCTACACCAACAGAAATTGCAACTATATCTACAATGGATATTGACAGTAATAATGATGTTTATTTTGCAGGAATAACTCAAAACACAAATGTATCACCTAACACATACGATTTAGTTTATTGGAAAAATGGAATAAAACACATTGTTGATTCCTTTACTTCAGAACCCTATCATTTAATAGGGCTAAAAGTAATGAACACTACTGTTTATATTACTAATGCAAGAGAATCTGGCGGAAGCGTTATTTCGGGTTATTATATAAACGGAACCTATTTTTGGGGTATTAATGCTAACGCAGCAGAAGTTTATGTATATGGAAGAACCAATGTGGATGGTTTTTATAAAAACATTACTAACAATACACAAACAAATTTGACAACCAATCTTTCAGTAATGATTCCAACTTATGAAATGTGTTTTGATACTGGAGCTGTTTATGCCGTAAATGATTTGTATGTTTATAAAAACGGAACTGTTTTTTATACCCTTCCATCTCCAACAGCTGCTTATACTTATTCAAGAATAGAAAATGCTAAATTTAAAAACAACTCGGCCTATATAATGACCGAAGATGGTGATTTAAACAATACTACTTTTCAAAAAGTATTTAAAGATAACGTTTTACTTATCCAGAACAATGTAGATGAACAGTTTAAATGTATCTATATAGATTAGTAAAATGATGTTTATTTAGTTATTGTATAGTATTGCATTTAAATAGAAACAAAAGGATTACAGAAATAGTTAAATATTTTAGTAATCCTTTTTTCATTTAGAAAGAAAAAGTATATTTGAACAACTAAAAACAATTTTTAAATGGAATCGAAAAATCCTTTTTTTAGAACTAAAACATTTAGCAACACTTCGTCTGCAAATGATTATGCAACTGTTATTGATTATAGTGAATCGATGACTGTTGCTGGAACAATAAACAAGAGCTTTATTCTTTTGATGTTGCTTGTTGCCAGTGCTTTTGGTACTTGGACATTGGCATATAGTGGTTATAATCCAATGCTTTTGGTAATTGGCGGTGCTATTATTGGTATGCTATTGGTTTTGGTTTCTACATTCAAACCGCATCTTTCTACCTATTTAGCTCCAGCTTATGCGGTATTTGAAGGCTTATTCATTGGTGGTATTTCGGCAATTTTTGAAGTAATGTATCCTGGAATTGTTATTCAAGCTGTTGGTGCAACTTTTGTAACTTTTTTAGTATGCTTTGCATTATACAAATACAACATTGTTCAGGTTACTGAAAAATTTAAATCGGTTGTTATTGCTGCAACACTTGCCATTGGAGTCTATTATTTAATCTCGTGGTTGCTGACTATGTTTACAAGCTTTCAGCCTGTTCATTATGGAAATTCTATGATAAGTATTGGTATTAGCGTTTTTGTGATTGTAATAGCAGCTTTAAACTTGTTTTTAGACTTTGATCAAATAGAAAAAGGTGCGCAACAAAAAATGCCAAAATACATGGAATGGTATGGCGCAATGGGATTAATGATTACGCTAGTTTGGCTTTACATTGAATTCTTGAGACTACTCTCTAAATTGAATAGAAAATAATTTTTTTATAAAATACATCTAAAAGCCATCCTTAGCAACGGATGGCTTTTTTGTTTAAGTTAAATTGTAAAAAAAATAGTTGTAAAAAAACTATCTTTGAAACCCTTTACAAAATTTGCCAAAAAAGGCATATTCTTTGTTTGCTATAATTAAAAATTAGGTTTCTAATGTTTTCAAAAAAAACACTTTTGGCAGTTGCTTTTACATCATTTATAACGATGCAAATCAATGCGCAACAATTAGAAAATTGGAACATAAAAGGAATAGATTCTACAATATCAAACAAAATTGACGTTTCTAAAAATAGTTTTATCAATACCAATTCTATGAATCCACTTTTGGCTAAATTGTATAAGATAAAACATTTTAGTCAAGAAAATGCTGTCTTTGTTCATATTGGTGATTCGCATATTCAAGCCGATTTGGAAACTTCGGTTATTAGAACTGAATTGCAAAGTTATTTTGGCAATGCCGGACGTGGGTTGGTTTTTCCGTATCAAGTAGCCAAAACCAATGCGCCTTATGATATCATCTCAAGTTCTAAAAGCAGTTGGAAAAACAATCGTGTTGCTCGTGTTGATACGCTTATATCTTGTGGCGTTTCTGCCTTTGGAATTGCATCGCAGGGTATACATCCAGAATTTAATTTAGATTTACGTTCTATAAATGGCGTGAGGAATAGTTTTGACAAAGTAAAACTGTTTATGGGCGGAGCAATCTCTGAATTGGCGTTTGAATATAATGATAATCAAACTGAAAATATTTGTTATGATGTTGCTCCCAATTATGCTGAATTTAATTTAAAATCGGCTACCTCTGGATTCAAATTGACTTTTCCCACTACAGATACCATTCAGTTTTTTGGTGCTTCTTTAGAAAAAAAAGAAACATCTGGGATTATATATCATAGCATTGGCGCTAATGGTGCAAAATATTCTGATTACAATAAAACATCAAGATTTTGGCAACAACTCAAAAACTTAAATGCTGATTGTTACATTATTTCGTTAGGAACAAATGAAGCGCAAGATCCAAATTTGAAAGCCGAAGCTTTTCTTGATGATGTAAATATTATGATTACTAAAATTCGCATGATTTCTCCAAATGCCTGCATACTACTTACAACTCCGCCTGTTTCTTATTTTAAGAAAATGAGTCCGAATAAATCTTTAGAAGTTATTACCGATGCTCTACTTCAATTTTCTAATGACAACAATGTTGTATGTTGGGACTTATTCAACGTTAGTCGCGGTTTAGAAGGTGCTAAAGTTTGGAAATCTACGCAGCTTTTGCGTAGCGATTTAGTGCATTTTTCTCGAGAAGGTTATGTACTTCAGGGAACTTTATTTGCAGACGCTTTCGCTAAAGTTTGGAATAAATTTATGCTTAAAAATTAGTTTTCTTTACTACTATTAAAACTGCAAATAGATGGGCATCACTGGCTCGGCACTTTTAAAGAAAGAATATAAGGTTATAAATAACATCATTACAACCACGTAATACACCAAAGGAAAACGTTTTTGTCTTTCTATAATTTTCTCTTGAAAACTGTCTGGTATAATGTGAATTGAAAATCCAATTGCTATCATAATAACTACATATTTGTAATTTTCAAAATACTCGTAGGCACCATCAAATGTAAATTGATATACAATTTGGTGTATGAATTGTAAAGCAGTATCTAGGTTACTGGCTTTAAAGAAAATCCAACAAAAACACACAAAGTGAAAGGTAATTAGTGCAAATAAAAAGTTTGCTACCACTTTAGGCAAAATTCTAAATTTACCAAAAAGAGTGTTCCAAAGTTTGTTTATTGCTAATCCGATGCCGTGTAATGCACCCCAAATAATGAAATTTAAACTTGCTCCGTGCCAAAAACCGCCTATTAACATGGTTAAAAATAAGTTTACATTGGTTCTGAATTTTCCTTTTCTATTACCGCCCATTGAAATATATAGGTAATCGCGAAGCCAGCTAGATAATGAAATGTGCCATCTTCGCCAAAATTCACTAACCGATTTACTTTGGTAAGGCGATAAGAAGTTAGTTGGAATAGTGATTCCCATCCATTTGGAAATTCCTATAGCAACGTCGCTATATCCGCTAAAATCGCAATAAATTACAATGGCATATCCATATAAAGCCATCAAACATTCGAAGCCATTGTGCAAATTTGGTCCATCAAAAACATAGTTTACTAGATTGACCGATATATAATCGGAGATGATGAGTTTCTTGATTAGTCCCGTTACAATTAGATAAAATCCTTTAGAAAAATCGGAATCACTTACAAAATATTCTTTCTTTAATTGCGGAATAAAATCGGATGCTCTAACGATTGGTCCCATTACTAGTTTTGGAAAAAATGATAAGAACAATAAGTAATTTACAATTTTCTTTTCGGGTTCAATTTCTCCACGATAGACATCAATAGTATAGCTTAGGTTTTCGAACGTAAAAAACGAAATTCCAATTGGTAAAAGAATATGAAGCGGATCAAATTTTAAAACAGTAAAGTTATTGACTAAATCAATAAAAAAATTCGTGTATTTGAAGTAAAATAGCAGTCCGAGATTGAAAACAACACTCCAAAAAAGAAAAAATTGCTTGAGTGATTTCTTCTTTGCTTTAAAAATTAAATTGGAAATACCAAAATTAAAAAAAGCAGATAAAATTACTATTGCAACAAAGCTTCCGCTGGCTTTATAGAAAAAATACAACGAAAACAAGGTTAAAATAATGGCTCTGTGCTTGTAGTTTTTTCGGAACAAATAATAAAACAAAATGAACGCCACCATGAAATACACAAAAAACCCATTATTAAACAACAACGGATTGTGTGCATCATACAAAAGCTGCTTTTGAACACTATTCCAATCAATATTTATCATAAAGAATCGATTTTTTTAGTGTTAGCTTTGCCTTCTATTTCTTTTATAACTTTAGATTTTGACGAGTCTGTTTTTGGCGGCACTATTTTTGGCACATTGGATTTAGCGCGCAACGTTTCTTTTTCAACAATGTTTTTCTCGATTGGCTTTTTGTCAATTGGCTTTTTGTCAATTGGTTTTTTGTCAATTGGTTTTGGAGCTGCTAAAGGTTTGTTGGCTTTTTTCAATTTTACTGCCTTTTCATAATCGTGAATGATCGCGCCATAAATAGTTTTGGCAGCAATTTTAGCGCCTCTAAAGTTAAAGTGAATATAATCTTTATTGGCCAATTGAAGTGTACTGTCTGCCCATTTTACAACGGTGCCTTTTCCGCCAATAGAATTATAAAAATTATAAAACGGAATGTCATTGTCATAAGCCAATCGTGCTTGCGTGTTGATTAGTGAATCAATTCCCACTGCGGTTTTCCATTCTCCGTCATAATTGAATGCTCTGTCAGAACAACTGAACATTAAAAATTCGGTGTTTGGCATGTTGTTCTTAAATTTCTTTAAAACCGGTCGCATGGCGCGGTAATAATACTCATAATTAGTATCGTTGGGCTTGAACATTAAATTGACACCGTATTGAAAAACGATCAGATCATAATAACCCGATTTGTTGATTTCTGCTAGTAATTCGCTGTTCAGTTTTTTTAGTTCTACACCTGTGATGCCTCTAAATGAAAAATTGTCTAGGACTATTCCCGATATTGGTTCGGAAGAAACGCCATAGATAGGAGTTTTTTTAGACGAAATACTGAATGCTACTTTATTGGATGCCGAACTGTTGATTAATATTTTGTTGAAACTTTTATCTGCTGGATATTTTCTAATAGAATCTTTAATTTTTACAGCAATAGAATCTCCTTTTCCGTAAAGCAACCATTTTTGAGAAATTTGATTTTTGGACGTATTATCTGTAAAATCAACTGATAAATCATTGCTAAAAAAAGAATATCCCGAAAAGAATAAACTGGAATTTCCATCCATTTTTTTAAAATTATCTGCTTTTATATCACCGGTAGCAAACAATTTGGCTGTTTTTCTAAAATCGGAAGAAACAGATGTTATTGGCACAAATCCAACGCCTTTTTGTGCGCCAAAATAATTTTGAAGTAATCTTCTAATGTCTTGGGTGATAAAATCACCTTCTATTTGACTATCGCCAAACCATGCAATTCTAATTTTTACATTTTTGCCTTCAGACAAAGCAATTAGTTTCTCGTTGAATTTTGTTAAAGCTGGCTGTAACGTGTCGGCATTAAAACGAACCAAAGTCCCTTTTTTAACATAGGCATCAAAATCGTTTATAACAATTCCGTCTACTGTGTTAGTATTGGGTTTTTTGGCGTCCTTTATAAGATTGTTTTTGGATTTTTCTTTTACAATAATATCCGAAAGTAAATGTACATTTTTGAACGAAGGATAATAGTCTATAAACTCGCTTGAAAAAATGGATAATGTCAATTGAATAACAGTAACTACTAAAATTAGGGTGATGACTTTTCTACAGTTATTCATTAAACTTTTAAAGATAAAATGTTTGCTAAAACCTTCTAAAATCACAAACAATATTAAATTAATTTTATTGTGTTAAGCGATTGTAAATTTCACGCAAAAGTAGAAAAAAGGATCAATGTTTTGTTTTTTTGTTGAAAAATATTTCAAGTAAAAAAACACTAAGATTTATGCAGCAATTTTTTCAAAAGCTATAAAGTTAATGAGTTTACCTTTGTTGTCAAATATTGGATATCCTTTGATGTGACATTTGTATAACGAGCCGTCTTTGCAATAGTTTATAATGACTTTATCAAAAGGTTTTTGGTTTTTTACCGCATCACTAATTTCTTTAGAAATTTTTTCGTTGGTTTTTTGGCCTTGAAACATTTTTGGAGAATTACCAATTACTTCCTTAGGATTGTAACCGTTCATTTTAACGATGTTCTTAGAGGCAAACACAATCTTTAAGCTTGGGTCAGTTACTACAATAACTGTATCGTCTTGCAAATGCTCTTGAAAATCCCAATTTGATTTCCAATTGTTTGAATACACCAGTTTTTTTAGCTGTGTAGCATCTGCCACAGACATTTTCATTTTGCTTAAACCTTGCAAATAGAAATCCCAACTCATTAAAGGCGAACTCATTACTGACAAAGTATCATAATGTTTCGCTATTGCTTTTTCATATTCTAAGAATTCCATATCGTTAAATTTTAAGCAAATATAAAAGATTTATAAAACCACATTTGTTTGTGAGCAAAGTTTAACTATTGTTGAAGTTTTTTTTAAAACTCAAATCTTAGTTGAACCACAACTGTTTTCTTGATTTCTGTATTTAAATTATTCAATGAAATGCCAAGAAGTCTAACAGATTCTTTCATTCGTTCTTGGTATAATAATTCTTTGGCTGTTTCATACAACAATCCTTTATCAGCAATAAAATAGGGCAATGTTTTACTTCTAGTTTGTGTTGTGAAATCGCTGTATTTTATTTTTAAAGTCACCGTTTTACCCGAAATATTATATTTTTTTAGTCGTTTTTCAAGTTCGGCAGCTATTTGTTCTAAGCGTTTTTGCATAAAAATTTCAGAAGTTAGATTTTCATTGAATGTATGTTCGGCAGCTACAGACTTAGATATTCTATCGGGTTTTACTTCGCTGTTGTGAACGCCACGAACAATATTAAAATAGAAAGCGCCACTTTTCCCGAAATGTTGCTCGAGGTATTCTTTGGTCTTCGATTTTAAATCTTTACCTGTAAAAATACCATGTTGGTACATTTTTTCTTTGGTCACTTTTCCTATTCCATAGAATTTTTTAATGTCTAACACTTCAAGGAACTCTTCAACTTCGTCAGGATTTACCGTTTTTTGTCCGTTGGGTTTGTTATAGTCACTGGCAATTTTAGCTACAAATTTATTTACAGAAATACCGGCCGAAGCTGTAAGACCAACTTGATCAAAAATTCGTTGTCTAATTTCTTGTGCTAATAGCGTTGCGCTTGGATTTCCTTTCTTATTTTGTGTTACATCAAGATAAGCTTCGTCTAGCGAAAGTGGTTCTACTAAATCGGTGTACTCATAAAATATCTTTCTAATTTTATTGGATATCTCTTTGTACCGATCAAATCGTGGACGAACAAAAATTAAATCGGGACAATTTTTAGCGGCTTGAACACCACTCATGGCGCTTCTAACACCAAATTTACGCGCTTCATAACTTGCAGCCGAAACGACACCACGAATCTCGCTTCCGCCTACAGCCAATGGTTTTCCTTTAAGTTCGGGATTGTCCATTTGCTCGACTGAAGCATAGAAAGCATCCATATCTACATGAATTATTTTTCGCAGTTTAATTTCGTCAGACATAGTACAAATTTAGAACTAATATTTGATTGAGATACACAAAGAACTATCAGAGATTATAAAGAGTTTTTAGTATTTTTGTGAAAAACCAATCTCTAATGATAGAAATAGAACGCAAATATTTAGTAACGTCTTTTGATTTTAAAAAAGAAATTTTTCGTGAAAATCATATTGCGCAAGGCTATCTTAACTCTAATCCAGAACGTACTGTAAGAATTAGGATAAAAGGTGAAAAGGCCTATTTGACGATAAAAGGAATTGGAAACGAAAGTGGTGCTTCGCGATTAGAGTGGGAACGCGAAATCCCGGTTGAAGAGGCAAAACAACTTTTAAAATTATGCGAAAAAGGTATAATTGAAAAAACCAGATATGAAGTAAAATCTGGTAATCATATTATTGAAATTGACGAATTTCATGGAGAAAACGAAGGCCTTCTTATGGCCGAAATTGAACTTCAAAATGAAGATGAATCAATTCAAAAACCAAATTGGTTGGGAATGGAAGTTACTGGAGACAAGCGTTATTACAACTCGTATCTCAGTTTAAACCCTTTTAAAAACTGGTAATTATTTTTGTAAAAGCTCCAAAGTTACTTTAATGTAACCTGCACCACTACTTGATGCAATTGAATAAAATGCTTTTCGTGATAAGTCAATTTCTCTTCCTCTAACGAATGGTCCGCGGTCTGTAATTTCTACAACAATTGATTTTCCATTGGATTCGTTGGTAACTCTAACCTTGGTGCCAAAAGGCAACGATTTATGAGCTGCGGTTAATTTCGTTTTATCGTATTTTTTTCCGCTTGCAGTTCGTTTACCATGGAATTTATCGGCATAATACGATGCATGAGCACTTTTTTTGTAAGGTTTAAATTTTCCTTTATAGATAAGAACTGTATCCACTTGATTGGCTTCTGCTGCAGTTTTATCTTTTTTGACTGTGTCAATTTTTTGTTTTTTCTGTTCTAGTAAGTTGTTGTTTTGAGCTTTAAAAGTTAAACTTGAAAAGAACAAAACGGCGCTTAAAAGAAACAAAAATATAGGAGTGCTTTTTTTCATAATTTGTTTAAAACTTACTTTCAAAAATAATACCAAATAACTAAAATGTCAGTAGAAGTAATTTGACAAAGCTAAAAAAAGTCCTTTTCAGGACTCTTATTTATTATCTTAAATCCAAAGTGACCATGGAATTCTTGATAGAATTAGCAATAAACCTAATCCAAAGAAAATAGCAATTGATTTGAATTTTGCTTCGCTTGAAGTTGCTTTTTTATGTTTAGACCAACCAATAGTGATTAACGCAATTGCAATAATATTTATTAATGGATGTTCTAACATTGTTAATCTTAGTGCAGGAATTTTCATTGCTCCTTCAGTTGCAAAAGCTTTGAATCCGATTTCTGAAACAAAATATAAAATCAATCCAACTACTAATTGAATGTGCGTTGCTATTAAACCAAATAATGCGATTTTTCTATCTTTTGCTGTGAATTCTTTTTTAGAAGTCATGCCAATAACAGCATTAATAACGGCAACTACTAATAATAAAAGTGCTAAATATGCCCAACCTGAGTGAAACTTTTGAATGAAATTATACATTGAAATTTAATTTTTGTTTTAACAAATATAGAAAAAAAAGAATAAAAAAAAGGCACTCTTTGGTAAGAATGCCTTTTTTAATATTATTTTTTAACTTGTTTAACTTAGAAGTTGTAGCTTAAAGTAAAGTTCCAAGTTCTACCAAAACCGAAGTATACAGTATTTGTTTGGTCTATACCATTATATGTTTTTAAATTACTTAAATACGTATTGTATAATGCTGGAGTTCCAAAATCTGAAGCTACTTTAATATGATTATTTGTACTTGATTCAGCAATATATATTTTATCTAATAAATTGTTTACATTCAATCTAAAGTTAACTGCGTCAGCTTTATCTTTTCCAACTAACATTTTATATGAGAAACCTGCATCAACTAGACCAAAAGAAGGCAATTGTAAAGCACCTTTATTTAATTGACTTGAGAAGTTACCAGGAGAAATATTAGCATATAATTTATCAGAATAAATGTAATTTGCATCTAATACAACTCTTTTTACAACCTCATAAGAACCACCTAGAGAAGCTGTCATTTGAGCAGTGTTCCCTACTTTTACTTTTTCTAAGTAAAGTGTTGTTGAAGTACCACCAGAAATTGGGTTGTTAGTTACATCATATCTGTTGCTAACGCTATTTCCTTTGTAATCAAAGTTACCTAATGAAAACATACCGTTAACTTTAAATTTATCCGTAACTTTTGCGTTCATATCAACCTCTATTCCAGAGTGAATTTCTGTAATTCCAGAGAAATCATAGTAACCTCCAGGATTATCTACAGCTGCATCATTAGAACGTTGGTATCTATCTTTCCATGTTGTGTTGTATAAATTTACATTAGCATTAAATCTTGAAGATCTAAAACCATAACCAGCTTCAAAACCAGTAATTTTTTCATTTGTTAAATTACCGTTCACAACTGATGCATTATTAGGATAAACAGCATTGAAAAAAGGTTGTTTAGAATAAAAACCTGCATTAACAAAAACGTTATGGTGTTTGTTAATATTATAATTAACTCCTCCTTTTACGTCTCCACCAATAATGTTTTTATAAGGTGTAGATGCTAAAGGATTTGATGCTAAATATTTAAAATAATCAACTCTTTTAAATCCTTGTTGTGAAATTGCTCCTTGAATAAAGGCTGTTACTTTCTCTGTAGAATATTCTAATTGAGTAAAAGCACCTAACCAATTTACGTTACCATCATTATTGTAAGAAACCTTTTGTTGGTGATCTACATTAAAGAAAGGGTTAAAGCTTGGAGTTGACTCATAAGTTTGGTAAAACACTCTATTTGGATCGTTTCCGTTTCCGTTCAAATAAACGCCATTAACTGGAATTGATGTTGCATCTTTGAAGTAGTATCCACCAACTAAATCATTAACATTTTGATAGTGAATTCCTTTGTAAGTTCTTAAATCTACTCCAAAATCAAAAGTCAATTTATCATTAAATTTTGTATTCAAATTAACTACACCACCATACCAGTTGTGTGAATTAATAGAGGCAATTTTAGAAATACCATTAGTTGTATTTGCTGCATTTGTACTTGTAGTTGTGCTTAAAAATTTACCACCGTCTAAAGTTCTTGTAGTTGATCCAATACCTGGTATGAATGTTGTTTGACCACTATTCCAAGAGAAGATATTATCTACATTTATTGAACCGTCAGCTTTTCTAAAAGCTGCAGCCGTATTAGCTAATCCTCTTATTCTTCCTGAAGCATTAGTTCCACCGCCTCTTCCCCAAGAACCATAAACTACCGTAGATAATTTTGTTCTATCAGAAATTTTATAATCCCAGTTAAGAGACATTACCGGTTTGTGGTAATAATTAGTTCTAAAGTTAAATTCTTTTCCGTTTAGCATTCCCCAATCGGCATTGTATTTAACATTTGGTTCTCCACCTTCGCCATATTTAATATAGTCAGCGATACTAATTGAAGTTCCTCTTTGATTGTGCCATTGAGGCGCACCTGTAAAAGTAAATTGGATATCATTCTTTTTATTGATTTCATATCCAAAAGCAATAAAATAATTTGCTCCTTCAAATTTAGTTCCATCAACATAACCATCACCTTTAGTCTGGCTAAGTAGGAAAGAAGCAGACAAACCATTTTTCATTTTTCCGGTAGAATATGAGGCTTGCGTTTTAAGGTAATCGTTATTTGCAGTTCCAACAGAAACAGCACCACCTTCTTTCATTTCAGAAGTTTTTGTAATAATGTTTATTGTACCTCCAACAGAAGAAATAGCTAATTTAGAAGAACCTAAACCTCTTTGAACTTGCATTGCAGAAGTTACATCAGACAATCCAGCCCAGTTAGACCAGAAAACTCTACTGTTTTCCATATCGTTTATTGGCATACCATTTACCATCACCGCAATGTTTTCTTGAGTAAAACCACGAATAGTTACTCTTGAATCTCCAAAACCACCACCAGCTTTAGAAGCGTAAACAGAAGGAGTGTTTTTTAATATCTCTGGAAACTCTTGATTTCCTAATTTTTGTTGAATTTCTGAAGCTCTAATAGTTGAAACCGCTACTGGCGTTTTTCTATCTTTAGCAACATCAATAATTGTATTTTTTACTACTACTTCTTCTAACTGACTTGCGTCTGCAGTAAGTTTAATAGTTCCTAAATCTACAGTTTCTCCATTTTTTACAGAAAAATTTACTGTTTGAGATTTGTAACCAATATAAGAAATAATTACTTGACCATTTGATGTAGTAGCATTTACTATAAATTTACCATCAATGTCTGTTGAACTTCCAGTTGAAGAACCTTTAACGACAACGTTTACTCCTGGCAATCCACCATTTAAATCACTGTCAATTACTGTTCCTTTAATCTTTCCTTGAGAAAACATTACTGTTGTCATTAAAAGAAACAATACTGAAAACAGATTAGTTGCACTTTTTTTCATTTTGCTTTGGTTTTTAAATATTTTCTGCAAAATTCCAAATTTTAAACCTTATAAATGTTAAGCTAATGTTAACAAAGTGTTTTTTGTTGCGTTTTTCTCAGCCATTAAGTAGATTTTATGCATTTGTTAAATTATTACTAGTACTTTGGCAAAAAAAATAAAAAAGCCTCAATATTTCGACTAATAATGAGGCTTATATAAAAGTTAAAAAAATATAAATTACTTATTTTCAAGAAAATATGTTAGCAAAAATGATGTAGAACTATCATGCTGATTCACTTTTTTAGAATTAATTTCATCTAAAATAGAATTGGCTAATTGTTTTCCAAGTTCTACACCCCATTGATCGTAACTAAAAATATTCCAAATGATTCCTTGAACAAATATTTTATGCTCGTATAAAGCCACTAATGAACCTAGAGATTCTGGTGTTAATTTGTCAATAAGAATTGTATTGGTTGGTTTATTTCCTGCAAAAACTTTAAACGGTTTTAAATAATCCGCTTTGGCTTTTTCAACACCTTGTTTATCAAATTCTGCTTGCACTTGTTCTGTTGTTTTTCCGTGCAATAATGCTTCTGTTTGCGCGAAAAAGTTAGACATCAATTTGTTATGATGGTCTTCGTTGCCATATAGAGGCTTTACATATCCAATAAAATCTGTAGGAATCAGTTTTGTACCTTGATGTATCAGTTGAAAAAAGGCATGTTGAGAATTGGTTCCTGGTTCACCCCAAATGATAGTTCCGGTTTGGTAATTTACTGGTTTTCCATCACGACCGATACTTTTTCCATTGCTTTCCATGATTCCTTGTTGTAGGTATGGCGCTAACTTTTGCAAATATTGAGTATATGGAATTAATGCTTCACTTTCGGCACCAAAGAAATTGTTGTACCATACACTTAACAAAGCTAAAATTACTGGAATATTTTTATCAAATGATTCCTTTTTAAAATGCTCATCCATTTGATTGGCGCCTTTTAATAGCTTATCAAAATTATCAAATCCAACGGCTAAGCTTATTGATAATCCAACCGCACTCCAAAGCGAAAAACGTCCACCAACCCAATCCCACATTGGAAAAATATTATTGGCATCGATTCCAAATTCGGTTACTTTACCAATGTTTGTAGAAACGGCAACAAAATGTTTAGCAACATCTTCTTGCTTTGCCGATTGTAAAAACCAACTTCTTATTGTTTCAGAATTAGTTAATGTTTCTTGCGTTGTGAATGTTTTAGAAACAATAACAAAAAGTGTGGTTTCTGGATTTATTTTTTTGATAATTTCATTCACGTGGTCACCATCAACATTAGAAACAAAGTGCAGATTTAAGTGGTTTTTATAGAATTGTAACGCTTCTACAACCATTGCTGGACCTAAATCTGAACCACCAATTCCGATGTTTACAATATCTGTGAATGCTTTTCCTGTGTATCCTTTTCTTTCTCCAGAAGTAACTTGGTTGGTAAATTTTTCAATACTTCTTTTTACTTCATAAATTTCTGGCATTACGTTATTTCCATCCACTAAAACTGTTGCTGTTTCTGGCGCACGTAAAGCAGTATGAAGTACAGCACGATTCTCTGTTTGATTGATTAAAT
>JAIEMH010000167.1 GCA_019752245.1 Flavobacteriaceae bacterium | reverse complement strand
AAAAATGGGCCAATCAATACTCTAAATCAATTGCTTGTCCGGAATGCAAGGGTGCTAAACTTCGCAAAGAATCTTTACATTTCCGTATGCACGACAAGAACATTGCCGAATTATCTGCAATGGATATTTCAGAATTGACGGTTTGGTTTAAAGCGTTGCCATCAAAATTATCTGAAAAACAAACCACAATTGCGACAGAAATTCTAAAGGAAATCAACGACAGATTGCAATTTTTATTGGATGTTGGACTGAATTATTTATCGTTAAGCCGAAGCTCAAAATCGCTTTCCGGTGGTGAAGCACAACGTATTCGATTGGCAACTCAAATTGGTTCGCAGTTGGTTGGAGTTCTTTACATTTTGGACGAACCAAGTATTGGATTGCACCAACGCGACAACGAACGATTGATTAATTCCTTGAAAAATCTTCGTGATATTGGCAACTCGGTTTTAGTTGTAGAACACGACAAAGACATGATTGAATGTGCCGATTACGTAATTGATATTGGTCCGAAAGCTGGAAAATTTGGTGGAAACATCATCAGCAAAGGAACTCCGGAAGAGTTGTTGAAAGAAACAACAATTACAGCGCAATATATGAATGGCACAATGAAATTTGACATTCCGAAAACGCGTCGTGAAGGCAATGGAAAATCAATAAAATTATCTGGTGCAAGCGGAAATAATCTGAAAAATGTTTCGGTAGAATTTCCGTTGGGAAAACTAATTTGTGTAACCGGAGTTTCAGGAAGTGGAAAATCAACGTTAATTAACGAAACGCTCTACCCTATTTTGAATGCACACATTTACAACGGTGTGAAAAAACCACAACCTTACAAAAAAATTGAAGGTTTGGAACACATTGATAAAGTAATTGATATTGACCAAAGTCCGATTGGAAGAACACCAAGATCAAATCCAGCAACTTACACTGATATTTTTAGCGAAGTCAGAAACCTTTTTACAATGACACCAGAAGCCATGATTCGTGGTTATAAAGCTGGACGTTTTAGTTTTAACGTGAAAGGCGGACGATGCGAAACTTGCGAAGGTTCTGGAGTTAGAACAATAGAAATGAGTTTCTTGCCCGATGTTTATGTAGAGTGTGAAACCTGTCTTGGAAAGCGTTTTAACCGTGAAACGTTGGAAATTCGATTTAAAGGAAAATCAATTTCTGATGTTTTGAACATGACTATTGATGAAGCGGTTCCGTTTTTTGAAAACATTCCTAAAATTCAACGAAAAGTGCAAACTTTACAAGATGTTGGTTTGGGATACATAACTCTTGGTCAGCAAAGTACAACACTTTCTGGTGGAGAAGCACAACGTATAAAATTATCGGCAGAATTGTCTAAAAAAGATACTGGAAATACGTTTTACATTATGGATGAACCCACAACTGGTTTGCACTTTGAAGACATTCGGGTTTTGATGGACGTCATAAACCGATTGGTTGACAAAGGAAATACGGTGTTAATTATCGAGCATAATTTAGACGTAATTAAACTTGCCGATTATATTATTGACGTTGGTTTGGAAGGCGGAAAAGGTGGCGGAGAAATCATTTGTAAAGGAACTCCAGAGGAAATTGTGAAAAATAAGAAAAGTTATACAGCTCAGTTTTTGAAAAAAGAATTGTAATAAAAACGACAAAATAAATTACAATGACATCCAATTTTCAAGTTACCAATTCAACACTTTCGGCAGATAAACTTGCAGAAGTAATTCAAGAAAAATACAATTTAAGTACTTTTATAGAGTGTAAACTTTTCAGAACAGGAATGAACCATGTTTATCTTGTAACCGATGGTAGTAACAAATATGTTTTTCGTGTTTATACTTTCAATTGGAGAACAAAAATTGAAATCGCAGAAGAATTAAGATTATTAAATTATTTAAATGAAAATAATGCTTGTGTTTCATATCCGATTGCTGATAATCTAAATGAATTTATTCAAGAATTTAATGCTCCTGAAGGAAAAAGATATGGTGTTTTATTTTCGTTTGCTGACGGATGGAAATCAGCAAAATTTGATGCTGAAACTAGTTATTCCATTGGAAATGCTTTAGCTAAAGTTCATCAACAAACAGAAAATTATTCTTTAAACAGAACAACTTACAACACTGAAGTTTTACTTGTTGATTCGCTAAAAATTATAAAAAAATTCTTCGGAAAAGAAACGGAGGAAATCAAATTTTTAGAAAAAATGTCGGATTATCTTGAACTAGAATTTAATAATTTTGACAAGAATACTATTAGATTTGGTGCAGTTCATTTAGATGTTTGGTTTGACAATCTGCATTTCAATAAAGAAAATAAAGTAACCTTTTTTGATTTCGATTTCTCAGGAAATGGATTTCTGACTTTAGACCTATCCTACTTTTTATTTCAGTTATTTAATACTAATTTAAATGAGGATGATTACAAAGCTAAAGCTGAAAATTTTATCCAAGGATATGAAAGCGAAAGTAAAATAAGTGACGAAGAAAAACGTATTTTGCCTATAATGTGTTTGGCAATTATGACTTTTTATATTAGTATGCAATGTAAGAGTTTTGATAATTGGACCAACATTTTTTTGAATGAAGATCATCTAAAACGAGTAGTTGGAAGTTTAAAACGATGGATAACTTACAATGAAATTCCAATAAAATAAAAAGTAAAAGTACTAAAAGATGAAGCTAACTGTAAAAAAAGAATTACTTTAGCACGCTTTTTTTCTAGCCCAGATAGCAATGGAAATCCTTTTATTTTTTTCTTTAAAAAATAAAAGATTGAAATGGGTAGCTGGAAATAGCTCCAAAATAAACTAAAAAATTATAAAATACAGAATATGAAATTTGAAGAATTTGCAAACGAAGACGATTTAATAAAAGATAAATTACAACAAAAAACTTGGAACGAAATCCGTTCTAACGACTCATGGGCGATTTTTAAAATCATGTCAGAATTCGTAAACGGTTACGAATCAATGGCTAGAATTGGACCTTGCGTTTCTATTTTTGGATCGGCAAGAACAAAACCTGACAATAAATATTACTTATTGGCTGAAAAAATTGCATTCAAAATCAGTAAAGCTGGTTATGGTGTGATTACTGGTGGCGGACCAGGAATTATGGAAGCTGGAAACAAAGGCGCGCATACTGGTGGCGGAACTTCGGTAGGTTTAAACATTGAATTGCCATTTGAACAACATTATAATCCATACATCGACAAAGATAAAAACTTAAATTTCGATTACTTTTTCGTACGTAAAGTAATGTTTATCAAATACTCACAAGGATTTGTGGTGATGCCTGGTGGATTTGGAACTTTGGACGAGATGTTTGAAGCAATTACCTTAATTCAAACTAAGAAAATTGGTAAATTCCCAATTATTTTGGTTGGTTCTCATTACTGGTCAGGATTGATGGATTGGGTTAAAAACGTAATGATTGCCGAAGAAAAAAATGCTAACATTGAAGATTTAAACCTGATAAAGATTGTTGATACTGAAGACGAAGTGGTTGAAGCTTTGGATAATTTTTACAAAAAATACAATTTAAGTCCGAACTTCTAATTTTTTCAAACCACAAAAGACACAAAATAAAATTACTAACTTTTGTGTATTTTGTGGTTAATTATTTTCAAAAAAGATGTTTTTTAACTCCTTTCATTTCGCCATTTTTCTGCCCATAGTTTTTATACTGTATTGGTTTGTATTCAATAAATCGAAAAATTATCAAAACTATTTACTGATTATAGCAAGTTATTATTTCTATTCTTGTTGGGATTGGAGGTTTTTATTTCTATTGGTTTTTTCTACTTTATTAGATTATTTTTCGGCCATTCAAATTGAAAACAGCGGCAATGAAAAACTAAGAAAAATGTGGCTTTGGCTTTGCATTTCAATCAATTTAGGATTTCTTGGTGTTTTTAAATACTACAACTTTTTTGCTTCGTCGTTTGCCGAATTGTTGCAATCGTTTGGAGTTACTGCAAGTCCAATTTTATTGAAATTAATTCTACCTGTCGGAATTTCATTTTACACCTTTCACGGATTATCATACATCATAGACATTTATTACAAACGAATAAAATCGGAGAAAAATTTCATTGATTATTCACTATTTGTAAGCTATTTTCCATTATTAGTTGCTGGACCAATTGAACGTGCAACGCATCTTTTACCACAAGTTAAAGTCAAAAGAGAATTTAATTTTGAAAAAGCCAAAGAAGGAATTTATCAAATAATTTGGGGTTTTGTGAAGAAAGTTGTCATTGCCGATTCCTGCGCAGTTTATGCCAATGAAATTTTCAATCATTATCCTACAATGAATTCTTTATCGTTAATTTTGGGTGCAATGTTTTTTGCATTTCAAATCTATGGAGATTTTTCTGGCTATTCAGATATAGCGCTTGGAACATCAAAATTATTCGGAATTGATTTGCTAAAAAACTTCAATTATCCCTATTTTTCCAGAGATATTGCCGAGTTTTGGAGACGTTGGCACATTTCACTTTCGTCATGGTTTCGCGATTATTTATACATTCCACTTGGTGGTAGCAAAGGAAATAAATTGTTCCAAATTAGAAATACGTTCATCATCTTTTTAGTAAGCGGATTTTGGCATGGCGCAAACCTAACATACGTAGCTTGGGGTTTCATAAACGCATTATACTTTCTACCACTTTTGGTGTTAAACAGAAACAGAAAAAATGTAGACGATTTTTCGTTAGGATTTAATTTTGAATCCATTAGAACAGTTTTAAACATCTTAATGACTTTTTCAATTACGTGTTTTGCTTGGATATTTTTCAGATCCAAAACCATTCATGATGCCATAAGTTACATCAAAAGAATGTTTGAAAACCTCGATTTTTCATGGCAATATTTCAGTATTGAACGGTACAGTTATGAATTAATTTCGTTAGTTGTTATTTTCGTCATTGTAGAATGGAACAACCGTCATAAAATTGAACCTATTTCAGGTAAATACAGTTGGTTAAAATTAGGACTTTGCCTTGCAGCAATTTTAGCTTTAGGTGTTTTTTCAGATTATAAAGAATTTATTTATTTCCAATTCTAATGAAGAAGTTTATACAATTTATCGGAAAAATTTTAGTACTTCTTCTTCTTACTTTGGTAGTCCTTGACGCACTTTATACTTTGGTTTATAAACAATCTAACGAACGAACAAAGATTGATTATTTATACAATTCCAAAGACCAAAATTATGATGTAGTTTTCTTGGGTTCATCACGAGTTAACAATCATTTTGTGCCTCAAATATTTAAAGATAATGGTTACAAAACGTTTAATTTTGGTGTAACTCGTTCACGATTGGAAGAATCGGCATTGATGTTAAAACTAATGGTGGAACGCAATTACAAAATCAAAAATTTAATTCTTCAAGTCGATTTAAACATCAATACCAACGACCATTCCGAAGCTATTCGTTCGTTGTTTATGCCTTATATTCATCAATCGGAAACCATCCGAAATCATTACAAAAATATTGATGAATACAATGAATTACTATACATTCCGTTTTATAGATATATGAATTATGATGCACGAATAGGATTTAGAGAAATGTATCAAACAGCAATTAACAAAAAAACGAATGCTTTAGACAATGATGGATTTTATCCATTAATGACTGACGAAAGACCAATGGTTCCAGCAGATTTATCAAAGTACTATCCTAAACGAAACAAAGGTTACGAAGAAATAAAAGCCATTTGCAAAAAAAATCACATCAACTTAATTGCCATAACGACGCCAATGTGCATGGAAACAATAAATAGAGAATATTTTGATAAAATAAAACTTATTTATCCTGAAATTCGTAGCTTTGAAAATGCAGTAACCGACGACAAATATTTTTCAACTTGTGGACACATGAATAAAGATGGTGCCATTGAGTTTACAAAAATTGTCTTTAAAGCCTATTTTAAACCAAAAAGCTAATTGAAAAAAATAACCTACATCCTTTTCATCTTTTCTGTTCATTGCTTTGCACAACATCATTCAAAACTGATTGTTGAAGTAAACAACGAAAAGAAAACGCTGAATGTTTATCAAGAATTAACCTATTTTAATCAAACCAACGACACTTTATCAAGTATTGTTTTGAACGATTGGAACAATGCCTATTCTGATAAAAATACACCTTTGGGAAAACGATTTTCTGATGAATTTGTGCGTAGTTTTCATTTGGCTTCCGAAAAAGAACGAGGCAATACAAATACCATTACTATAATCGACGATTCCAAATCATTACTGTCATGGAATCGTCCTGATGGCTTTCCAGATTTGGTAGAATTTCAATTGAAAAATAAATTGTTGCCAGGTCAAAAAACAACGTTTGTTCTCTCCTATTTTGTAAAAATTCCAGACGATAAATTTACTAAGTACGGTTTCAATTCTAAAGATGAAATGGCTTTAAAAAACTGGTTTTTAACGCCTTCTCGTTATGAAAACAAAAAGTTTATCACTTACAGCAATCTCAATATTGACGATGCTCCAAACGCATTAACTGATGTTGATTTACAGATTACAACCGATGCTGATTTTCAAGTAATTAGTGATTTAGTTTTAGATAAAAAAGAAAATTCAACCACTACTTTTTCGGGTAAAAATCAGCTTTATGTTAATTTATATATCACCAAAAAACCTACTTTTTTAAGTTTTAAAACAAGTCAATTGGATGTAACAACTAACATAGAAGACAAGAAAGTAGATGATATAAACAAAGCAATAATTGTAGATAAAATTGTTAATTATGTAGGTGATAATTTGGGTAATTATCCCAAATCTAAAATAACGGTTTCACAACTAGATTATGAGCAAAATCCGTTTTATGGATTGAACCAATTACCGTCGTTTATTAGTCCGTTTCCAGATAATTTTATCTATGAATTGAAGTTTTTAAAAACGTATTTAAACAATTATTTAAAATCGACTTTACAACTTGATTCTCGAAAAGACAATTGGATTTATGATGCCATTCAAGTCTATTATATGATGAAATACATAGACGAGAATTATCCAAATTACAAAATGATGGGTTCTATTGCAAAGTTGCGATTGGTACGCGGTTACAATCTGGTTTCGTTAGATTTTAATGAGCAATACAGCTATTTTTATATGTTAATGGCTCGTAAAAATTTAGACCAACCGCTTGGCGATCCAAAAAATACTTTGATAAAATTTAATGAAAAAATTGCGTCTAAATATAGAGCTGGTTTAAGTTTTAGATATTTATCAGATTATATTGGCGAACAAAACCTGAAAGAAAGTGTTAACCAATTTGTAGCATATACAACTAAAAATCAAAGTGATATTTCTAAATTTGAAACCATTATTCAAAATCATTCTGTAAAAAATACCGATTGGTTTTTCAATACAATAATCAATTCTAGAAAAATTATTGATTATAAATTTGATGAAGTTACCAAAACCAACGACAGCGTTTCATTTAATTTAAAAAATAAAACTGGCGTTAATGTCCCAATTCCTATTTATGGAATTAAGAACAAACAAATTGTTTTTAAAGAATGGATTAACGAAGTAAAAGAAGACAGTATTTATACTTTTAAGCGATTTGATGCCGATAAAATTGTAATTAATTATCAAAATATCGTTCCAGAATACAATCAAAGAAACAATTGGAAATCGCTAAAACCATTTAGATTAAGCAATAAACCAATCAAATTTAATTTTCTAAAAGATTTAGAAGATCCGTTTTACAATCAAATTATTTATTTGCCTACACTAGAATACAATTTCTATGATGGATTTATTCCTGGTATTAACTTTCACAACAAGACCATTTTAGACAAACCTTTTAATTTTGATTTCAATCCTTCTTTTTCTACAAAATCTAACAATTTATCGGGAAGTTTTTCATTAGCAATCAATCAATACAATCGTGACAGCAATCTGTATTATATCAAATATGGTTTAAGCGGAAGTACTTTTCATTATGCGCCAGATGCCTATTATCAAAAGGTAAATCCTTATGTGATTTTCAGATTTAGAGAAGATGATTTTAGAAACAATCAAGGAAAAAGCCTTGTGCTAAGACAGGTTTATGTAAATAGAGATCCAAGTAATTTTGTAAAAAATACTTTTGAAGGCAATTACTCCATTTTTAATGCCCGATTTGCAAGCGGAAAAACCGAAATTACTAAGTCTTTTAGCTATTCAACTGATTTACAGATTTCGTCTAAATTTGGAAAAACATCTGGAAACATCAATTTCAGAAGGCTTTTTAACGATAACAGACAAGTAAATTTAAGACTTTACGCAGGTCTTTTCTTGTACAATAAAACCGAAACAAACTACTTTAGCTTTGCTTTAGACCGTCCAACAGATTATTTATTTGATTACAATTATTTGGGAAGATCGGAAAGTACCGGAATTTTTAGCCAACAATACATTCAGGCAGAAGGCGGATTTAAATCGAAATTAAGTAATCCATATTCTAATCAATGGATAACAACCTTTAATGGAAGTTTCAACATCTGGAATTGGATTGAAATATACAGTGATTTTGGATTGATAAAAAACAGACATCAAGACGCGCGTTTTGTTTATGATAACGGAATCCGTTTGAATCTAGTAACCGATTATTTCGAATTGTATTTCCCAGTATATTCCAACAACGGATGGGAAGTTTCACAACCAAAATATGCCGAGAAAATACGATTTATTATAGCATTTAGCCCAAAATCGTTATTGGGATTATTTACTCGAAAATGGTTTTAATTCTCAAATAAAGAATAGTTTTATTGATGATTTGATTTATTATTATTACCTTTTATAAATAAATCATATTCAAAACCTACTTTAAGGCAGTTTCATTATCAATAATTAAATTATATTTTTTTCACAGAATTATAATTATTACTACTTTTTCATTAAATTTGTTTCATTAAGAAATTCCATTTCAGATATGACCGAAACACAAACCAAAGTCGAAATTACTTTTGAAGATTTTAAAACCGAAGTATTAAACGATTATAAAATAGCCACTATTAGCCGTGAATGTAGCCTTCTAGGAAGACGTGAAGTCCTTACTGGTAAAGCCAAATTTGGTATTTTTGGCGACGGAAAAGAAGTACCACAATTGGCATTAGCCAAAGCTTTTAAAAATGGTGATTTCCGTTCAGGATATTATCGTGACCAAACCTTTATGATGGCAATTGGCGCAATGAATATCGAGCAATTCTTTGCTGGATTGTATGGTCATACCGACATAAATTTTGATCCAATGAGCGCTGGTCGTCAAATGGGCGGACATTTTGCAACACATTCGCTAGACGAAAACGGAAATTGGAACAACCTAACCCAACAAAAAAACTCAAGCGCCGATATTTCTCCAACTGCTGGACAAATGCCTCGTTTGTTAGGATTAGCGCAAGCTTCAAAGATTTTTAGAAATGTAAAAGGTCTTGAAGATAAAACCAATTTTTCTGAAAACGGAAACGAAATTGCTTGGGGTACTATTGGAAATGCATCTACCTCTGAAGGTTTATTTTTTGAAACTATAAATGCTGCTGGCGTTTTACAAGTGCCAATGGTAATGAGCGTTTGGGATGATGAATACGGAATTTCGGTTCATGCAAGACACCAAACTACTAAAGAAAATATATCTGAAATTTTAAAAGGTTTCCAACGTGATGAAAATGCCAACGGTTATGAAATAATGACTGTTAAAGGTTGGGATTATCCAACTTTAGTGTCTACTTATGAAAAAGCAGCTGCAATTGCTCGTGAAGAACACGTTCCAGTTTTAATTCACGTCCAAGAATTAACGCAACCGCAAGGACATTCAACTTCTGGAAGTCACGAACGTTATAAAAATGCCGAACGATTAGCTTGGGAAACCCAATTTGATTGTTTAACACAAATGCGTTCTTGGTTGATTGAAAACAATTTGGCTACTACGGAAGAGTTAGACGAAATTGACAATCAAGCAAAAAAAGACGTTCTTGAAGGTAAAAAAGCCGCTTGGACTGCCTTTATAACTCCAATGAAAGAGGAACAAAAAGAATTGGTTGACCTATTAAATTCAATTGCAAACTCAAGCGACAATAAGATATTTATAGATAAAATTACAGCTGATTTAGCGGCTATAAAAGAACCAATTCGCAAGGAAATTTTGACCACTGCACGTAAAGTATTGCGAATGGTTATCAATGAAAATAGAAAATCAGAATTGTCAACTTGGATTACAAATTACACCAATAAAATTCAACCAAAATTCAGTTCGCACTTGTTTTCGCAGTCGGATAAAAATGTATTAAATTCGGTTGAAGTTGCTGCAACTTATGATAATGCTGCCGAAGAAGTTGATGCACGTTTGGTTTTGAGAGATAATTTTGATGCGATTTTTACAAAATATCCAGAAAGTTTGATTTTTGGAGAAGATGCTGGAAATATTGGAGACGTAAATCAAGGTTTAGAAGGCATGCAGGAAAAATACGGAGAACTTCGTGTTGCCGATGTTGGAATTCGTGAAGCTACAATTCTTGGACAAGGAATTGGAATGGCATTGCGTGGCTTGCGTCCGATTGCCGAAATTCAATACTTAGATTATTTGTTGTATGCCATTCAAATTATGAGTGACGATTTAGCAACATTGCAATACAGAACTGCCGGAAGACAAAAATCACCATTAATTATCAGAACGCGTGGTCATCGTTTAGAAGGCGTTTGGCATTCGGGTTCACCAATGGGAATGATTATAAATGCTATTCGCGGAATTCATGTTTTGGTTCCAAGAAACATGACAAAAGCAGCCGGATTTTACAATACTTTACTGCAAACAGACGAACCTGCTTTGGTTATCGAATGTTTGAACGGTTATCGATTGAAAGAAAAAATGCCAACAAATCTTGGCGAATTCAAAACGCCAATTGGTATTGTTGAAACTATTAAAGAAGGAAATGACATTACGTTGGTTTCTTATGGTTCAACATTGAGATTGGTAGAACAAGCAGCAAAAGAACTAGAAACTGTTGGAATTAATTGTGAAATCATCGATATTCAGTCGTTGTTGCCATTTGATGTAAATCATGATATTGTAAAAAGTATTGCAAAAACAAACCGACTTTTAGTAATTGACGAAGACGTTCCTGGTGGAGCAAGTGCTTATATTTTACAAGAAATAATTGAAGTTCAAAACGGTTATAATTATTTAGATAGTGCACCACAAACTTTAGCATCTAAGCCACATCGCCCAGCTTATGGAACAGATGGTGATTATTTTTCTAAACCATCAGTAGAAGATATTTTCGAAAAAGTATATGCTATTATGAGTGAAGCCAATCCTGAAAAGTTTAAAAGTTTATACTAATTTCAAATAAAGAAACTAAAAACCATACAGAAATGTGTGGTTTTTTTATACTAAAAAGTGTGATTTTAAGTTAATACTATAGAAATAGTCATATTATGAAAAAAATAGTTGTTCTAATTTTAATAAGCGCGTTCCTATCTTGCAAAAGCAAGAAAAATGGAACTACAACAGCAGTTGAACCTTATAATCGTTATGTAAAAGTTACTGTTGATGAAGTAACTGTAATAAAAACAAACAGAGCGAACGACTTGGGACGAAGATTATTAGAAACTTGTAACACTTCTAGATTTAAAACCTTTACTAAAAACGAAGCAACAGACAAAGTTATCCAAAACGCCACCGTTGAAAAAATTACCAAAACTTGCCAGAAAATGAACAATAGAAATGGTAAGTTTATTGATTTACAACTTATAGAAGTCATTCACGATGTAGAAACCGATAATTATCAGTTTCGATATAAAATAATTTATGAGAAAAAATATTTTGAAAGAGAGCTAAGTGTTGTAGTAAATCCTGACAATAAAGTAGATGCAATTTCAACTAAAGAACTTCCTAAAAAACCATTGTAGTTCACATAAAAAAACCTCCAAATATTCTTTTGGAGGTTTTATTTTTTATGAAGAAATTGTCTTGTAATTAGAAAACAAAAATAGCCCTTTCGCTCATCATTTCGTTTACTTCATCTGCAACTTGCTCAATAACAGCTTCGTCGGTGTGATTCATTAAAACTCTATCAATAAGATCAACAACTTTTTCCATGTCTTCTTCAACCAATCCACGTGTTGTAATTGCAGGCGTTCCTACTCGGATACCTGATGTTACAAAAGGTGATTTATCATCAAATGGAACCATGTTTTTATTTACAGTAATTTCTGCTCTTACAAGTGCATTTTCTGCTTCTTTACCAGTAATATTTTTGTTTCTCAAATCAATCAACATCATATGATTGTCTGTACCTCCAGAAATTAATTTATAACCTCTTTTATTAAACGCTTCCGCCATAGCTTTTGCATTTTTTTGAACTTGCATTGCATATCTAAAGAATTCATCTGTAAGACATTCACCAAAAGCAACAGCCTTAGCAGCAATAATATGCATTAATGGTCCACCTTGATTTCCAGGAAAAACAGACATGTCTAATATGTGCGACATCATTCTAATTTCGCCTTTTGGAGTGGTTAAACCCCAAGGATTTTGAAAATCTTTACCCATCATAATCATCCCACCTCTTGGTCCGCGTAATGTTTTGTGAGTAGTAGTCGTTACAATATGACAATGCGGAATAGGATCGTTCATCAAACCTTTTGCAATTAATCCTGCTGGATGTGAAATATCAGCCAAAAGCAATGCTCCTACTGAATCTGCAATTTCTCTAAAACGTTTAAAATCCATATCACGACTATAAGCAGAGGCACCAGCAATAATCATTTTTGGTTGCTCTTTAGTAGCAATTGCTTGAATTTTATCATAATCAAATTGTCCTGTTTCTGGTTCAACACCATAAAAACTTGGAGAATATAATTTTCCTGAAAAATTTACAGGAGAACCGTGCGTTAAATGTCCACCATGTGACAAATCAAACCCTAAAATTTTATCTCCTGGTTGCAAACAAGCAGCAAAAACAGCTGTATTGGCTTGTGATCCAGAGTGTGGTTGTACGTTAACATATTCTGCACCAAATAGTTGTTTGGCTCTATCAATAGCGATTTGCTCTACAATATCTACTACTTCACAACCTCCATAATATCTTTTTCCAGGATATCCTTCGGCGTATTTATTTGTTAAAACAGAACCAGCAGCTTCCATTACTTGGTCACTTACAAAATTTTCAGAGGCAATTAGCTCTATTCCATGGATTTGTCTGTCTTGCTCATCAAGAATCAAGTCAAAAATTTGTTCGTCGCGTTGCATTTTTTTTGATTTTTCGTTAAAAACTTTTCAAAATTACGAAATATGTTTGTCAAATAAATTCTAAATGATATATTTGATTACATTTTTTTCAACAACAAATCAACATAGCAAAATATGCCAAATATAGCAAATGACCCAACTAGAAAATCATGGATTAACGTTCCAGAAAACAGTGATTTTCCAATTCAAAATATTCCTTTTGGAGTTTTTCTTACCAAAGAAGATGTAATCACAATTGGAACTAGAATTGGAGACAATGCTATAGATATGGGTGCTTTACAACAGTTAGGATACTTTGAAGGAATTGAATTAACAGACGATATGTTCATGCAAGATACCTTGAATGATTTTATATCGGATGGTAAAAAAACTTGGCGCTTAGTTAGAAACAGATTAGCTGAATTATTTGACGAAAAAAACGCAAAACTTAGAGACAATAAAGACCATTGTGAAGTAGTAATCTTCGATATTAGTGATATTGAAATGCTTTTACCTGTTCAAATTGGTGATTATACCGACTTTTACTCAAGTAAAGAACATGCAACTAATGTAGGAAAAATGTTCCGCGATCCAGAAAATGCCTTATTGCCAAACTGGCTTCATATTCCGGTTGGATATCACGGTAGAAGTTCTACAATAGTTCCGTCTGGAGTTTCTGTACACCGACCTATGGGACAAACATTGCCAATTGGAGAAACTTCTCCTGTTTTTGGACCTTCAAGATCAGTAGATTTTGAATTAGAAACTGCTTTTATAACAACCGATGTTAATGTTATGGGAGAAAATGTACCTATAAATGAAACCGAAGATTATATTTTCGGGATGGTTTTATTGAATGATTGGAGCGCAAGAGATATTCAAAAATGGGAATATGTGCCACTTGGACCCTTTTTAGCCAAAAATTTTGCTTCCTCAATTTCTCCTTGGATTGTAACAATGGATGCACTAGAACCTTTTAGAACGAAAGGTCCAAAACAAGAACCAACACCACTTCCCTATTTGCAACAAAAAGGAAAACATGCCTACGACATCAATCTAGAAGTATATATTGAACCTGAAAATGTAGCACCATCATTAGTTTCTAAATCTAATTTTAAATACATGTATTGGTCAATGAGTCAGCAATTGGCGCATCATACTTCTAATGGTTGTAGAGTAAATTCTGGGGATATGATGGGTTCTGGAACTATTTCTGGACCTACAGAAGACAGTTTTGGATCTATGTTAGAACTGACTTGGGGTGGAAAAAATCCAATAAAAATGAATGATGGAAGCGAACGTAAATTTATCAACGATAACGATACGGTTACTATGAAAGGATATTGTCAAAATAGTTCTGTAC
>JAIEMH010000161.1 GCA_019752245.1 Flavobacteriaceae bacterium | reverse complement strand
TGTCTTCATCTTCACTCATTGACAATACTGTATTATTACTCAATCCAGTATTTTGGGTAATATGATAAACAATTTTTCCGTTTTTATCCAAGATGAATATTCCATTAGAAATTGTTCCCAGGGCGAATCCTCCATTAGACAATTTTTGAGCACAAAAAATAGAATTAACTTTAATTTCATTATCCGATTCAAAATAAAAAGGAGTTAACATTCTATCTATCATCTTAAAAGCACCAGCCATTTCTGTTTGAATGAGCAAGCCTTCGTTGTGTTTAAAAATCTCAACGATTCTATTATTTTTTATTCTTTCGTCATTGCAAACCAATACACTTTTTCCGTTTACTATTTCAAACAATCCTTCACCAATAGACTGATAATAAATAGAATTATTAACGATGTAACACTTAAAAATATAAGGTTTAACATCTGTAAACTGAAAAGTATTGTCTTTTAAATTGTAAATATAAATTCTATTAAACGACTGAAACAAAACCCAATGATCTAGGTTTATAATATTCCAAAAATGCTCGTCTTCATTGAGTTTGTTTTTAATCTTATCACTCAAAGAAGTATATTTCAAAACACCATTAGACTGTCTTTTCCAATAACCAAACTCCATGTAACAGCCAGTAAAAATCTTATCATCAATTACCTTTACAGAGCGAATAATGGTTTCGTTTGGTGAAGGATAAAGCCTCCAGTTGGAACCATTAAATTCTAATAAACCTTCATTGTTAGCAAAATAAACAAACTGCTTTTTATCTTCAGAAATCATCCAACTTTGATTTCCAGCGCCATAAGTATTTGAATTGTAACTTACAATAGGTGGTAAATCTTGTGCAGAACTAACAAATGAAAATAAAGAAACAAAAAAAGAAAGAAAAGTACTGAGGGCAAACTTTGACATTTTGAAAAGTGATAAGTGTTTTTTTTATAGGATAAATATAGTACTATTTCATAAAAATAAGAATGGATGAAAATTAAATTCAAAAAAACAACTTAAAAAAAACAAGATAGCAATGATTGTGATTACTTTAAAATCACCCAAAACATTATCTCATTTCAGAAATGATTATCTTTGCAAAAATTTACTTTTTGCTATGATTCCAAAAGATATCGCTACGCTAGAACCAAAGAAAAACATCTTGATAAAAGGTGCTGCTATTCACAACCTTAAAAACTTGGATGTTGCCATTCCTAGAAATAAATTAGTTGTTATTACAGGACTTTCTGGCTCAGGAAAATCATCATTGGCATTCGACACTTTGTATGCCGAAGGTCAACGTCGATATGTAGAAAGTTTATCGTCCTATGCACGTCAATTTCTTGGTCGATTAGACAAACCCAAAGTAGAATATATTAAAGGAATCGCACCGGCAATTGCAATTGAACAAAAAGTAAATACAACCAATGCACGTTCTACAGTTGGAACTTCTACAGAAATTTACGATTACTTAAAATTGCTCTTTGCCAGAATCGGGAAAACCATTTCGCCAATTTCGGGCAACGAAGTAAAAAAAGATACCGTTAGCGATGTCATCAATAAAGTAAAAACATTCGATTTAGATAGCCGATGGTTGCTCCTTGCTCCTATTCATCTTGAAAAAGACAGAAAATTAGAAGACAAGCTAAAAGCACTTTTACAACAAGGCTTTGCAAGAGTTTTAGTAGACAATGAAATGATTCGTCTTGATGAATTAGAACAAACTAAAACAAAACTTACGCTAAAAAATACCTTATTAATCATTGATAGAATTGTAGTAAAAGAAGAAGAAGAATTCTTTAACCGATTGTCAGATGCTATTCAAACGGCTTTCTTCGAAGGAAAAGGCGACTGCTTTTTACAAGAAGTTGGCACCAACAAACGATTGGAATTCAGCTCTAATTTCGAGTTAGACGGAATGACTTTTCTGGAACCAAACGTTCATTTATTTAGCTTTAACAATCCGTATGGCGCATGTCCAACTTGCGAAGGCTACGGAAACATTATTGGCATTGATGAGGAATTGGTGATTCCCAACACAGCGCTTTCTGTATTTGAAAATGCCATTTATCCTTGGCGTGGTGAAAGCATGGGTTGGTATCGTGACGAATTGGTAAACAAAGCCTACAAATTTGATTTCCCTATTCACAAACCTTATTTTGAACTTACAGATGCTCAAAAAGACTTGGTTTGGAAAGGAAACCAATACTTTCAAGGACTAAACGATTTCTTTAAAGAATTAGAAGAAAAAAATTATAAAATTCAGAATCGTGTTATGTTGTCGCGTTATCGTGGCAAAACCAAATGCAATGTTTGCAAAGGAAAACGCCTTCGACCAGAAGCTAATTATATTCAAGTTGGTGGCAAAACAATATCCGATTTGGTTGATATTTCCATCAAACGATTAATTCCGTTTTTTGCAACATTAGAATTATCACCTTACGATCAAACAGTTGCAAAAAGATTATTAATAGAAATCAACAGCCGATTGGCTTTTTTAAGCAACGTAGGTTTAGATTATTTAACGCTAAATAGAAATTCGGCTACACTTTCTGGTGGCGAATCGCAACGTATAAATCTTGCAACTTCGTTAGGAAGTAGTTTGGTTGGTTCCATGTACATTCTAGACGAACCAAGCATCGGCTTGCATCCTAAAGATACCGAATTGTTAATTGAAGTACTTAAAAACCTACGCGATTTGGGCAACACCGTTATTGTGGTAGAGCATGACGAAGACATCATGAAACAAGCCGATATGATTATTGATATTGGTCCAGAAGCTGGAACTCATGGTGGCGAATTGGTAGCACAAGGTACCTTTGACGAAATTCTAAAATCCGATTCGTTGACGGCCAAATACCTTAATGGCGAATTAGAAATTAAGACTCCTCGCACTAGAAGAAAATGGAGCACTTACATTGACATTCTTGGTGCTAGAGAAAACAATTTACAAAACCTAGACGTTCGTTTTCCATTAGAATGTCTAACCGTTATTACAGGCGTTTCTGGAAGCGGAAAAAGTACCTTAGTAAAGAAAATACTATTTCCTGCCATTCAAAAAAGATTGGAAGGCGTTGGTGAAAAAGCAGGTCAATTTACCGATATGCAAGGTCATTATCACAGAATTCAACACATTGAATATGTAGATCAAAACCCAATCGGACGAAGTTCTCGTTCCAATCCGGTAACTTATATCAAAGCCTACGACGATATTCGCGATTTGTATGCCAAAGAAAAACTATCCAAAATACGCGGTTATCAACCTAAACATTTCTCGTTTAATGTTGATGGCGGACGATGCGAAACCTGTAAAGGCGATGGTTCTATAAATGTAGAAATGGTTTTCATGGCCGACGTAGAATTGCCGTGCGAAACCTGTGGCGGAAAAAGATTTAAGAAAGAAATTCTAGAAGTAAACTTTGAAGGTAAAAACATTGACGACATTTTAACAATGACCATCGACGATGCTATTTTGTTTTTTAACGAACATAAACAAACCAAGATTACCCAAAAACTACAACCTTTGCAAGACGTTGGTTTGGGATACGTACAACTTGGTCAATCCTCTTCTACACTTTCTGGTGGCGAAGCACAACGTATTAAACTAGCATCGTTCTTGGTAAAAGGAAATACCAAAGACAAAGCATTATTTGTTTTTGACGAACCCACAACAGGTTTGCACTTTCACGACATCAAAAAACTCTTGGCTTCGTTTGACGCTTTGATAGACAAAGGACATTCGATATTGGTGGTAGAACACAACCTTGACTTGATAAAATGTGCCGATTGGATTATAGATTTAGGTCCAGAAGGCGGTGAAAATGGCGGCCAATTATTAGCCACAGGAACACCAGAAGATGTAGCAAAAAACAAAAAATCGGTTACTGGGAAGTATTTGAAAGATAAGTTGTAATTTTCTTCCTGAATTTTGAATTTTTCCAGTAAAAAGTTCTGAATTTGTCGTTTTATAAATTAAATTATCTTTTACAAACAATTTATCTTCTGTCAAAATTTCTTGAGAATGAATTTTTAAGATAAACAATGATATAATTAGACAAATTATTTTCATAATTTTTTTTTTGAGCTAAGAGCAACACATTCATTGCCAAACTAAATATAAAAATTTATATCTAGAAACAACACCACAAATAAAACCAAAGATTTTACTAGAACATTACAGTTTCACGTAAAACGTAAAATAAATTCTAAAATAGAAAAACAAAAAAAAAGCAGAACCTTCGTCCGACTTCTTTTTTTAATGATAATCAATAAGTAAAAATTACTCTATAACTATTTTCTTTGTAATTTGTTTGTCGCCAGTTTGCAAAACTGCTAGATACATTCCTTTAGCCAAGTTAGCCACTGGAATTTGTTGTATCAATTGGGCATCGTTTATAGTAGTATTCAAAACTGTTTTTCCTAAAATATCTACAATTGTAAGTGTGTAATCCGTTTCGGTTAACGATCCTAAACTAACATTCAACACATCAGTAGCAGGATTGGGAAAGAAACTTACATTAAAATCTTTATTTTCTTCAGTAGTCAATGCCGCTGTGCTTGCAACAGCAAAATGCATCGTAGCACCAATTGTGGCTTTGGCAACATTATAATTATAAACTGGATCCATATAAATCAATAAATCCGTGTTTGTGTGCTTGTGTGAAGTCTCATTTTTTTCAAAGAAACCTGTAATAATATCGCTATTACTTTGAAACGACATATAATCGGAAGAATACGCTGATGCCAAAAACGTATTCAAAGGAGAATATAATCCAACACAAGTTATTAATTGATTCGTAAATGTTGCCGATGCAGCATTGTTTGAAGTTGGCGAACTCGTATCTCTTTCACAAGTTATGGTATTATTAACCATTCCTGCAACTCCTCCAACCTCATCAAGATTAAAAACCAATCTAATATCCATTTTTGGTGTAGTAGAATTCACAACAGCTGAAACATAATTTTGGCTTCCTTTCAATCCATCTTCCTCACCACTAAAATTGATGAATTTTATAGAATATTGCGTTGGAATATTTTGCAATAATCTGGCAGTTTCTAATATCGAGGCAACACCACTTCCGTTATCGTTAGTTCCAGTTCCGTTTATAGAATCGTAGTGACCACATACTATTAAAAATGTATTTGGATAAGTTGTACCAACTTTTGTAACAACTAGATTTTTACAAGCTGCTGTTGAACCAGCATAAGTATAGGAATATTCTTCAAGTTGATTAGCTGTATATCCGTAGCTCAAATATTTATTTTTTAACCAATCTAAAGTGTTTTGTAGCGAAGCTGTTCCTCTTCTCTTCACACCCAAAGCTTCAAATTGAGTTAAACTATTAGTTATGTTAGTTTGAGAACATTGGTTTACAACATTAGCATAACCTTGAATAAATGATTGACTATAGGATGAAATCGACAATGCTAAAGTAAAAACAGAAAATAATAGGTTTCTTTTTGGGAAATTCATAAGAAGGTTACTTGTTTGTTTGGGAATTGGCACCAAAAATAATAAAATTCTATATACTTCGTAAAATAATTATTAGCTATTTTTCACTAATCATCAAATTGTTTTTCAAACAGTTAATTTTCATTAACAAATCATTGACAAATTGTTTAACTGATTTTGGCACGCATCTTGGAATGTAACAAACATCAGAATACTAATCTGATCGAAGAAACTGAAAATCGCAAGAGTAAGTAAACTTTTAAATACTATTGATTATGAAAAAAATTACCCTTTTAGTAGCTAGCATTTTACTGGTAGGAAGTGTAGCGAAGGCATCAGATGTATTAAAAATTACTGATGAAAGAATTGTAACAAGATATAGCTTTGATGAGCCAATCTCATTTACAGAAAGAGGTATTGAGTTCTTTGTTTTTACAAATGGTGACTTTGATTTTAATACACGTCCAGATGATTCAGAAGGCGATTATCACTATAAAATGGCTGGAAAAAGAACCACAACTAAAGACAGCAGAAATACAAATGGTCCAGTAAACTATGGCGTTCTAATAGAGCATGATAGTTTTGGTAGAGTTAGAAGAGTTGGAAACACTTTTATAAACTACGACAGTCGCGATAGAGTAAGCAGAATTGGAACTGTTTACATGCAATACAACAGATTTGCTTTAGCTCAAGTTGGAGGATTGCAATTGGTTTACAACCGAAGAGGTGAAATTGTAGACATGTTTGGTCAAGTAAAAGGCCGTAAAACGGGTTTTACTTACAGTAACAACGCCACTGTTTATCAAAACACAAACTATAACAGTAACGAATACTACTATTATAGAACTGATGGAACAAAAGCATTGGTTGAAGAAGATAAAAAAGAAGATAGAAATTAAAAAATGATTGGTTAGGTTTGTTTAGAAATCCTATGAAGCTGGGAAGCGGATTAGGATTTTTTTTATTTAATTAATTTTACTTTTTTCAAGATAGAATTTGCAATTGCATTAAACTCCTGTGAAATAGTAAATTTATAATTTGCAACTAAGTAAAAAATTGTAATCAAAATAGATTTTAATGCAATATTGATAATTGGTGCGATAGCTATTTTTCCGATAAAAAAACCATCAAAATGAAAATCCCAAAAGTAAAAAAGTAAAAAACAAACTAACAAAATACCAAGTGAATATAATGTTTTGATTGTGAATGGATACAAATTCATCTTTTTAACCACAAAAATCAATTTGATTGTATTGTAAATTGCAACCGTAATTAATGTGGCTAATGCAGAACCAAAAATACCATATATTGGAATCAACAACATATTCAATCCAATCATTAAAAAAACAGTAAAAACTCCAAAAAACAAAACCATTCTATAGTATTTAGTATTCACAATAATAGAATTGTTGTTTCCCAAAAGAACATCATAAAACTTAGACAATCCAATCATAAAAACCACATTAATTCCAGCATTGTAATTATTAGGAATCAATAAATACAATTGCTTGATATTAAGAAAAATTAGCATCATCAAAAAACCTCCAATTAATTGTAGATTTATAGCACTTTTTTTATACAAATCCTGCAATTCGTCATGTTTCTTTTCTACTATTAATTTAGCTGTAATCGGAGCTACAATTTGTGTCATTGCTCTACTTGGAACTGCTATTACAGTCGCTATAAATATTGCTACACCATACAAAGCATTTTGACTAATATCTAAGTAAAGAGGAATCATTACTTTATCAAAATCGACTAACATAACCGCTATGCCACCCGAAACTATAATGAAGAAAGAATATTGAACGATTTCTTTCAAATTCTCAGGAATGACAAATCTAAAAACAGGTCTTTTTACTGAAAAAGCATACAACTGCATTCCAATAAGTTGTGCTAAATAGGATAATGCAATTCCGTAAATACAGGTATCTTTAGTAATCCAATTGAAATGAACAGCAATTAGTAAAACCATGATTACAAATCTGTATAGCACTTCACTAATTAAATTTCCTACTACCGATTTCATGTGTACTTTCACCCAAGCATAAAAAAGTTCAAAATAGGCCATAAATAAACCTACAACTGGAATCAACCAAAAGAACGGTTTCAACGATGGATTTTCTATTACCCAACCATTAGAAATTGGATCATAAAAAATATAAAAAAGCAAACTAATAGGAACTATTAATAGCAAAGGAAAAAAAAGCATAAACGTTAAAAATTCATCTCTTTTTTCTTCTGTTTTATAATGTGAAAAGAATCGTATTAAGGTACTTTGAGCTCCAAAAGCCATTATCGGCATCATAATGTTTGCTCCGGAAAGTATGGTTTGTACAATTCCGTAATGCATCTTTCCAAGAAAATTGGTGTACAAAAACAATGCATTAACAGCTCCAATACCAAACCCGAAGAAAGTAATGATGGTGTTTTTTATAGATTGCGTTTGTACTATTCCCATTTAATTAGTTTTGATAATTGTTCCGTCAAACTTTTTCTAGAATACTGTTGCAATCCAACAGGATACACTTGCAATTTATTTTCTAAATACAATTCAAAATAAGCTAAGATTGTTTTTTTCAATCGCTCTTTTTCGTTGTAAGTAAAGAAAACTCCTGTATTAGTAGAAGTTATGATTTCGGCAAAATCAGAATCTTTTGGACCAATAGCAATAATAGGTCGTTCCGAAACCATGTATTCAAATAATTTTCCAGGAATAATGCTTTTGGTATCTTTAGAATCGATTTCTATTAACAATAAAACTTGTGATGTTCTTTGGTGTTGGATGGCTTCAATATGGGACACATATCCGAGATTATCACAATACTTATACAATTGAAAATCAATAATACTGTCAATAATTTCTTGACTAATTTTCCCAATTAATTTAAGTTGAAAACAATCGGCAAAAAAAGAATTTTCTGCAATTAATTCCTGCAAAACTTCCCACAATATTTTAGGATTTCTATCGGATAAAAACGAACCAATATGCGCCATCGTAAACTTTTCATCCAATGGTTGTTTGTTTATTTTTTCAACATCATATCCGTTGGTGATTACCGCAATTGGTTTGTTAGTGATTGCTTCAAATTCGGTTTTAGTAGTTTTGCTAGTTACAATAATTGTATCAGCAGAATTTAAAACTTCCTTTTCTAATTTCTTATGTTTCTTATCGGCATACGAAGACAATTTTAATGCTTTGTGATACCCAATTGTTGTCCATGGATCACGAAAATCGGCAAACCATTTTATAGGCAACTCTTGTTTTAATTTTAGACCAATTAAATGCAATGAATGTGGCGGACCAGAGGTTACAATAGTATCAATATTATTTTCTTGAATGTACTTTTTTAAATAAGCTACCGATGGATTTACCCAATAAACTCGTGCATCTGGAATGAATAAATTTCCTCTAATCCAAAGAAGTATTTTTTCTATAAACGATTGTTTTTTAGCATTTGGAATAATTCCAGAACTAATTTTTTTGGTTTTGTTTTTAGAAAAAAAACCTGCTAATTGATAAGGTTCAAAGATTTTATTTTTTAAAATCACAGCTTTATCAGAAACCTCATTTACCAAACCTTCATCAACAATAGGATAAGTAGGATTCTCTGGAATATAAACAATTGGTTGCACTCCAAATTCAGGCAAATACTTAACAAACTTTAACCAACGTTGCACTCCTGGTCCGCCAGCTGGAGGCCAATAGTAGGTAATTATTAGAAGTTTTTTTTGATTCAAGGTTTGATTTTAAAAGGTAAATATACTGATGGTTTATTCTTGAGTCTTAACTTTTTTTCTTTCAAAATAAACGCCACCAACTAACAATAATAACATTCCAATAGAACTTACTAATGCAATTGCACTTCCTGTTTTTACTACTTGTGGTTCAAATTTGAATTCAATTTTATGATTTCCTGCAGGAACATACATTGCTCTTAAAGCATAATCAACTTTAAAATGATCGGTTGCTTTTCCGTCAATATAGGCATTCCAACCACTTTTATAATACATTTCTGAGAAAACAGCTAAGCCTTCGTTTTTATTGTTAGAAACATATTTTAAATCATTGGGTTTGTATGATGTTAATTGAATTGTTGCCGTTGAATCTTTTGTGAATTTTTGTAAACCAATAACTTTAGTAAAAGGCTCCGTTAGAAAAACAGCCACATTTTTAGTATCCAATTTATCTAAGGCTTTCATTTCTTCATCAGCAGAATTTACTTTTCTCAATTCTTTAACAAACCATGCGTTTCCATTAGCATCAGGATTGTTGGTTGGAAACTCCTCGCCTTTATCGTTAGTTTGAATGATGTATTTTACATTCAACATATCTATTACTTCTTTATTATTTTTAGTAATTTGATAATCAAACAATTCTTGCATTGCTCTTGGTTTTACAGCACTATAACCTCCAATAGATTTATGAAAGAAAGAAGCTCTTGCGCTAGACAAATTGCCATCCACTTCCAGAACTCTATAGTTAGTGGTATCCTTAAGAATTTGAATATCCGATTGAGTTGCTTCAAAAGGAACATCTACTTCTCTTGCGCTTACAAAACTTTTGCTACTTACATAATTTTTATCCACAAAAAACAAATCGGAAACCATGAAAAGTCCAACTAAAACAATAGCTGTTGTTTGAGCTAACTTATTTTTGATATATAAATAAAGTACTAAACTAGCAATCGCGATAAAAAATCCAGAACGCAATAAATCAGCCGCATACAAACTTTTTCTATCTTCTTTCAATGCATCAATAAAGCCAACACCAAATGATTTATCTTGACTTTGACTGAACATTTCTCTCATTTGTCCGTCCATTGCTCCCACAAAGTCAAACGAATTTTTACATAAGAATAGTAAAACTATCAAGCCTAAAGTTGTTGCTGCAGCTTTCCATAAACTATTCAGTTGTTTTTCTTTATTGGTTGTAAAAAATGAATGAAAACCCATAATTGCAACTACTGGAATACACAATTCCAAAATAACTTGAATAGAAGATACTGCTCTAAACTTGTCATACATTGGAACATAGTCGATAATTAAATCTGTGAAAACTGAAAAGTTTTTACCCCAAGAAAGTACCAATGAAACAATTGCACCAACAAGAAAAACATATTTTATTTTTCGTTTGTCGTGGTACATTCCAAGAACAAACAAGAAGAAAACTATTGCACCAATGTATGCTGGAGCAGCAACACTAGGTTGTGCACCCCAATAAGGTCTGGCGTAATACGCTGTAAATTGTTTAGCCTCAGCTTCTGAAGCGCCATATTTAAGCATGAAATCATAAACAGATGAATCTTCGTTTAACTCTTCTGCACTTCCGCCTCCAAAAAGTCTTGGAGCAATTAGATTTAAACTTTCTAGTACGCCATAGCTGTATTCGTTTATATATTCTTTATCTAAAACAGAGTTGCTTGTTTTCTTTGTCCTATCAGGTTTAAGTTGCAATTGGCTTTTTCCTCTTGTACTAAAATCTGCGTATTCTTTGGTTGCCATTAAACTTGTTGCATTGGCTCCAACTGCAAGAATTATGGTTGCAACAAAAGTTCCCATTACTTTTAAAAGAGCATTATAGTCTTTACTTTTTATAAATTTATACGAATAATAAACGCCCAATGACATAAGTACAATCAACAAATAATAAGTCATTTGAAAGTGATTGGCATTAATTTCTAAAGCTACGGCAAACATAGTAATCAAACCTCCAAGAATATAGCGTTTCCTAAAAACCAAAATTACTCCTGCGATAACCATTGGCATATAAGCAATTGCATGCGCTTTGGCATTATGACCTACGCCAAGAATAATAATTAAATAAGTAGAAAAACCGAAGGCTAAAGCTCCGAAAAATGCTTTTAGAGGATCTATTTTTAAAACCAAAAGCAAGGCATAAAACCCAAGAAAATAAAGAAATAAATAATCGGCAGGACGAGGTAAAAATCGCAAAGCATCATCTAAATGTCCGATAAAATCATTTGGATATTTTGCACCTAACTGATAGGTTGGCATTCCTCCAAAAGCTGAATTGGTCCAATATGGCTCGGAATGTTCAGTGCTTCTAAAATCATTTTGCTCTTTGGCCATTGCAGTATATTGCACAATATCCGATTGACTGATTTTTTTTCCTTGTAAAACTGGATAAAAATAGATTATAGCAATAAAAACAAAACCTAGAATGGCTAATAAATGAGGATATAACTTTTGAACCTGCTTCATAATATGACTTTAAATATTAGATTTTAACTGTAGTAAAACCTTTAAACAATTTTAATTTATGGATAATTTTGATTTAAAAAAAACTAATCAACTTCTTCATAGTCGATGTATTCACCGACTTTTTTGGTCTCGCGAGGTTTATCGCTTTTAGATGATGATGTATAAGTATCTTGATTTTGATTATTTTGCTGTGCTTGTTGTTGAAATTGTTCTGTTGCTTTTTCGACTACTTTTTTTGCGATAACTGGTAAAAATAGACGTGCTAAAAATTTTAAAGCATAAATAATAAAAAAAATCCAAAATAACGTTTTTACTAAACCTGTTAAATTTGCTTCTTGCATAACATTAAATATTTTGTCAAAAATACTAAATTACCACATTCAAAATTAGGATTACGTCTTAAATAAATAATAAAATATAGTACATTTGGATTTCCAAAAATATAGAATTCTTAATATCATAACTATGAAATTAAAACTTTTAGTTCTTTTTACCTTCTTTTTTGCTTTTCAAAACAATTATGCACAACATACAGATGTAATTAATTCTAATCGTCCAGGCGAATCTATGTCGGCATTTGCAGTAGGAAAAACTGTGATTCAAGTTGAATCTGGAGTAAGTTATTTAAACGAAAAACACACTGTTTTAGATTATAAAGCTTCTGGACTTGGTTTAGATTTCAACACACGATATGGCTTTTTTAGAGAACAATTGGAAGCTATTTTAGAAATAAACTATCAAACAGATAAGTACACTTCTGACGGATTTTCAAAAACCAGAAAAGGAGTTAAAGCTACAACATTAGGATTAAAATATTTGGTTTATGATCCTTTTAAAAACTATGAAGAAGAAATAAATATTTATAGTTGGAAAGCCAATCATAAATTTAAATGGCATCAATTAATTCCTGCTGTTTCTGCTTATGCTGGTGCAAATTTAAATTTTAGCTCCAATCCTTTTTTATACGGAAACGAAGAAATTAGTAGAATTAGCCCTAAAGGAATGTTGATTACTCAAAATATTTTTCCTGGAGCATGGGTTTTTGTCACTAATATTTTTGTAGATAAAATAGGCACAAACAATCAATCTATAGGTTATGTTGCTACACTAACAAAAGGATTTAACGATCAATGGTCGGCATATCTAGAAAATAAAGCAATAGATGGCGATTATTATGCCGATGGGATTTTCTCTACAGGAGTTGCTTATTTATTTAATAGTAATATGCAGGTTGACGCTTATATTAGCAAGAATTTTAAAGATACGCCTTCCCTTTTATTTGGCGGTATAGGATTTTCTTGGCGTTCAGACACTAATTATAAAGATGTCATGATTAGAGCTCCAAAAAAAGACAAAAAGAAAGATAAAAGCACAAAAGGTAAAGAAAAAGAGAAAGAGAAAAAACGTTTAGACGAAGTACAAGTAGAAAAACCATAGTCAAAAAAAATGATTACAATTATAGAAGCCAATTCCAAAGCGCTATTAAAAGAATACGTAAAGTTTCCGTTTACATTATATAAAAACCATCCTTATTGGGTTCCACCATTAATTAATGACGAATTAGAAACTTTTGATAAAACAAAAAATCCTGCTTTTGAAAATGCAGAAGCCTATTTTTATTTGGCTTACAAAGACAATAAAATTGTAGGACGAATTGCTGCAATAATCAATTGGGACGAAGTAAATAATCAAGGCAAAAAGAAAGTTCGCTTTGGTTGGTGGGATGTTATTGATGATATTGAAGTAACTAAAGCATTACTTGAAAAAGCATACGAGCTGGGCAAAAAAAATAATTTAGAACACATTGAAGGTCCGATGGGCTTTTCAAATCTTGATAAAGTTGGCGTTTTAACAGAAGGATTTGATGAAATTGGCTCCATGATAACCTGGTACAATTATCCATATTATAAAGAACATTTGGAACAATTGGGCTATGTGAAAGAGAAAGAATACTTAGAGAATAAATTTCCTTTTAAAAATGTAAAACCTGAAACCTTTTTTAAAGCACAAGAGCTAATAAAAAAAAGATACCAACTTACACCTTTGACCTTTACAAAGACAAAAGATATAATGCCTTATGTTGATAAAATGTTTGATTTGTTCAACGCGTCTTATGCAAGTTTGTCATCATTTGTTGCTATAACAGATACACAAAAAGAATATTTCAAGAAAAAATACATTAGTTTTATCAATCCAGAATATATTTTATTTGTTGAAGATAAAGATAAAAATTTGGTAGCCTTTAGTATTGTAATGCCATCATTTGCAGAAGCGTTGCAGAAAGCAAAAGGAAAATTATTTCCGTTTGGAATTTACCACATGTTGCAAGCAAGAAAAAACAGTAAAGATGTTCTTTTTTATCTAATTGGTGTGGCACCAGAATATCAAAATAAAGGTGTTCATGCTATAATTTTTAATGAATATTACAATACTTTCACGGCAAAAGGAATTCAAAATTGTATACGAACTCCCGAACTTGAAGACAATATTGCCATTCATCAATTATGGAAACATTTTGATCCTGAAACTTTTAGAAGACGTAGAACTTATTTGAAAGAGATTTAAGAAAGTAGATTTAAAAAAATCCATCATTAGTACTATCTAATTGATGGATTTTTTTTTATTTTATTTACATGGAATTTCGTTTAGAACCATATTTGCGGTAAAATTTAGTTTCTTTTTATCTTTGAAAACCATTTTCCCTTCTTTCTCTTCGCTTTCACCATAACCTTCTGTAAGTGATTTATTCTTTCTTAAAAAGGCTACTTCTCTGATTGATTTTTGTCCTTCAGACATAAAAGTATAATCGGCAATTAAAGTGTCACCTACAATTGTTCCTGTGATTGTTCCTGTGTTTTTATCTTTTTCAAAAATTTTATAGATTAAATCACCACTAACCGTTTGCGATTTTACTAATAAAGTTGCCTGAATAGTATCTTTTCCTTGCACATATTCATAACATTCTTTAGTAGCAACTTCCTGAACTTGCTTACTTGGAGAATTATTAACTTTAGTTTCAGCTTTTTTACAAGAACAAAATAACGAACAAGAAACTACCATTAATAAAATTTTATTTTTCATGTGAAATATTTAATT
>JAIEMH010000334.1 GCA_019752245.1 Flavobacteriaceae bacterium | reverse complement strand
TCAACCAATGCCGCTGATAATAAGTTACTTGCATTCCCTAATCCATCTACAGGTATTTTTTCAGTACAATACAGGCAAGATGGAGAATTTAGTGCGGCCATTCAAATTCGAAATAGTATGGGGCAAGTTGTATATCATATTCCAAAAATTATTCCTGGAACTTATTCTGTTGATGATTATGGAAAGTTTATTGATGATTTAAAAGCATTTGATTCTAAAGGAAATGTACTTGAAACAGCTAAATTAGATACTAATTCTTGGAGCATAAAAAACGCACAAAAATTAGATAAAATAACGTATTTGGTTAATGATACTTATGATATAGAAGGTGGCGGCGGTTTTGGAAGTGGTGTGTTTTCTCCAGCTGGAACTAACATCAACGAAGGAAAAAACTTTATGATAAACAACCATGGTTTTGTTGGTTATTTTGACGATAAAAAAGATTTGACCTACAAAGTAACTATTTTGCATCCAGAAACTCTTTTTGGCGCAACATCATTAGTAGATACTGACACTAGCGCAACATCTGATTTATTCATCACCACTCGTTATAATGATTTGGTTGACAATCCAATAATGTATTCTAAACCAGATAATGTTACTTTTAATGTTGACGGAATGGAAATTTTATTTAGTGTTTATTCACCAACAGGAAAACACACAGCTAAAGCACTTTCTGGAGATTTAGAAAAGTGTATGCGAGCACAAAAGAAATTTCTTGGGCCAATAAATACGAATAAAAGATATACCGTTTTACTTTATCTATCAGATATGAAAGCTAAAGATGCTAAAGGTTTTGGAGCACTTGAACACAATAGTTCTACAAGTGTTGTTTTTCCTGAACTAATGCCATCAGCTGCACTTGGAAAACAAATAATTGATGTGGTATCACATGAATTTTTTCATATTGTAACACCGCTTGGAGTACACTCTAATGAAATTCATTATTTTGATTTTAATGCGCCTAAAATGTCACAACACTTGTGGATGTATGAAGGTGTAACTGAATATTTTGCTAATCTATTTCAAGTAAATCAAGAACTTATCTCTGAAGATGATTTTTATCAAAGAATGGTTGAAAAAATTGGCAATGCGAAACGAATGAATGATACCATGCCTTTCACAAAAATGAGTGAAAATGTTCTAGTAGAACCTTACAAAGCACAATATTTAAACGTTTACGAAAAAGGTGCTTTAATAGGAATGTGTATTGACATCATTATTAGGGAAAAAAGCAATGGTGAAAGAGGAATTAAAGATTTAATGCAAAAATTAACCAACGAATATGGCTCTAAAAAACCTTTCAATGACAATGAACTTTTTGGAAAAATAACAGAGTTGACGTATCCAGAAGTAGGCGAATTTTTAACTACTTATGTTTCAGGAACAACACCTATTCCTTATGATGTTTATTTTGCTAAAGTTGGAATTGCTAAAGCTAAAACCAAAAAAGCAACCAACCCATTTTTAAAAGGGAAAACCGCTGGAATAACTGGAAATCCATCAACAAAAGAAATTTTAGTTAGAAACAATACTGAATTAAGTACTTTCTTAATCAATATCGGATTGAAAGGTGATGATGTAATAATGGCTATAAATGGAAAAGATTATACACTAGACACACTATCAGAAATGATGACCTCTGTACAAAATTGGAAAGAAGGTGATGCAATTTCTATAAAAATAAAACGAGGCGGAAAAGAGCAAACGCTAACCGGAAAAGTTAGCCTATCTTATGATGAAGTTGAAGGTTATCAATTTGTTAATCCATCTAAAGAAACTCTAAAAGAAGCTTGGTTAAAAGGATAAACTTGAATATATCCATTTTTTTAAATCCTCAGTTTATGCTATAAATTGAGGATTTTTTTATTATTTTGCCAAAAATAAAATTAACCATGCAAAAAACAATAATTACACTCGTTTCATTAGTGTTACTAGCTTCATGTTCAGAAAAAAAATCGGATAAAAACCTTCAAATTACTGGTTATATAAAAGGATTAAAAAAAGGAACATTGTACATTCAAAGAATTAAAGATACTTCTTTAGTTGCTTTAGACACAATTAAAATTGATGGCGATTCTCATTTTACAAGCGATATTAATATCGATTCACCAGAGATGTTATATCTTTTTCTAGATAGAGGTGTAACAAATTCTGTTGACAACAATCTTCCATTTTTTGCTGAACAAGGAAAAATCAATATTGATTCGTCTTTAGATTTTTTTACAGCTGATGCTAAAATAACAGGATCAAAAAACCAGGAGCTTTATGAAGAGTACAAAAAAGTAGTATCCCGCTATGTTGACCAAAACTTAGATTTGATTCAGAAAAGTTTTGAAGCATACAAAGCAAAAAATAATGTAGAAACAGAACGAATTAAAGAAGAACAAGATCAAATTCTAAAAAGAAAGTATCTTTATACTACAAACTTTGCTGTAAATCACGCAAATTATGATGTTGCACCTTATGTGGCTGTAGCAGAAATTTATGATATCAATTTGAAATATCTTGATACAATTCAAAAATCAATGTCTCCTAAAATAGCAAAATCACTCTACGGTAAAAAACTTAACGAGTTAATTGCAGAGAGAAAAAAATTAGAGGTTAAATAAAAAAAAGGTCACAATTTAAATTGTGACCTTTTTTTTGCTTAGTCATTAGTTAATGACAATTTTTATCTAAATGTTTTTTCTTTCCATTAGGAGTACAACTAGGTATGTCTGCAAAAGGATAAGGCAAGCCTGTTACTGGATTTTTAATCTCTAACTTAGTTAGAAAAGTATCTCCATCATCATCAATATCAAAAAAATCGGGACTTCCATCACTATCCGTGTCTAGAAATGGAACATCAATAACAATTTTATTTAAATTATCTCTTTTATAAATATTAGCTACAGGATTTTCCTTCCATCTAATTAAATGACTAATACCTGGATCTAATTTACGTTCATCCTTAGATAAAATACCATCTGAATCATGATCTCTATACCTCAATTGATAAAGTTTAAAACTGAATATTAAAGGAGAATATGAAGGAATGCTTCCCGAAGCAGTTTCATAATAGGCTAAACCAGAAGGCAAAAACATAACACCAGCACCAAAATTATTAAATGAAGTTGGGTTTGGTCCAGGTGTTGAAGTGTAAGTACCTGTATGGAAATTTGGAAAAACGTGTGCCCAACCAGTTATAACACTTTGCAAAGTCAGCCAGGTAGGATTTTGAGCATTATCAAACTGATCTCCAGATAATTGAATACCTTTGTAAGAAACATAAATTGAATCTACTTGCGTAGGTCTTTTTTCTGTTCCTTCTCTAAATTTAATAAAGTGAAATTTATAATCTATTCCATTCTGAATTACTGTAGTATCTTCTAGTGGATATTGCGTTTGATCTTTAATTGACGTCTGACCAGCATCTATTTTATGAAAAGTAACATCAAAGTTTGTTGGATCAACTACCATGTAATGAGTATTTACGTACTCATCAATCAAATCTTTATCTACAGCATATTGCGTTGCATAATCTCTTAAAGGAGTTGTGCTAGTATCATCACTTTTACTACAAGCTGCAATAACAATGCAAAAAACAAATACAGAAAGTATTTTAAAAATATTATTCATTATTAATCAAATTTAAGTGCGCAAGATACAATATTGATTTATTTTTGTAAACTATTTAACGTTGATTTTAGATATTTTTATGAGAGTAGATAAATATTTGTGGTGCGTACGATATTATAAAACCCGAAATATGGTTACAGAAGCTTGCAAAAAAAACCATATTACAGTGAATGGTCAGGTTGCCAAAGCTTCTAGAGAGGTATTTCCAAGTGATAAAATTACATTTAGAAAAGATCAAATTATTCACATTATTAGTGTTTTGGATATTCCAGATAATCGTGTTGGAGCAAAATTGGTTGACATTTATAGAAAAGACGAAACTCCAGCCGAATCTTTTGCTCATTTAGAACTTCTAAAACTATCAAAAGAGCATTATAGAAAAACCGGAACTGGAAGACCAACCAAGAAAGACAGACGTGATTTGGATGATTTAGAACTGAATACCGAATCAAATGAAACTGAATAGTAATTATTGGGAAGAACGTTACAAAAAGAAAGAAATTGCTTGGGATGTTGGTGAAATTTCAACACCTTTGAAAGAATATATTGACCAAATAAAAGATAAATCAATTAAGATTTTAATTCCTGGAGCAGGAAACAGTTATGAATTTGAATACCTTTTAAATAATGGATTTGAAAATGTTTTTGTTTTAGATTTTGCTCAATCACCATTAGATAATATTCAAAATCGTATAAACAACTGCTCTAAAAATCAATTTATAAAATCTGATTTTTTTGAATATAAAAACCAATATGATTTAATTATTGAACAGACATTCTTTTGCGCAATAGAACCTTCATTAAGGGAACATTATGTTCAAAAATCAAAATCATTATTGAGTAATTACGGAAAAATTATCGGCTTACTTTTTCAGTTTCCATTAACAGAAGACGGTCCTCCATTTGGCGGTTCTAGAGAAGAATATTTAAAATTATTTAGTTATGATTTTAATATAAAAACACTCGATACTGCATATAATTCGATTAAACCTAGACAAGGAAACGAACTCTTTTTTATATTTACAAAAAAAATAAACCAATGAACCCAAATATAATTTTAAACAATCAAGAAATTGACCACAAAATAAAACGAATTGCTTATCAAATCTATGAAACTTTTGTTGACGAACAAAGCATAGTTATCGCTGGAATAGCATCTAATGGATATGTCTTTGCAAAAAAAATCGAAGCAGTATTGAAAACTATTTCTCCACTAGAAGTAATTCTTTGTGAAGTCATTGTAAACAAACAAATTCCAAATTCAGAAATAAAGACATCTATCCCAAAAGAAATTTATCAGAATAAGGGAATTATATTAGTAGATGATGTTTTAAATTCAGGTTCAACATTGATGTATGGTGTAAAACACTTTTTAGATGTTCCTCTCAAAAAATTTAAAACAGCTGTGTTAGTAGACAGAAATCACAAAAAATATCCAATAAAAGTTGATTTCAAAGGAATTTCTTTATCAACCTCTTCACACGAACATGTTGCTGTAGTATTTCAAGAGAATAATAATTACGCCTTACTAAGCTAATAATTCTAAAATCTCATCAACAATTTCATCAATGCTTTTATCATCAACACTAACTTTATAAGTAGCTTGATTGTAATAAAAACTTCTATCAAAAAGATGTTTCGCAATAAACTCTTTAAGCTCATTATCTTCTAAATTAGCAATCAAAGGACGTTTTTGTCTCTCATGTACTAAACGATTAATTAAAGTATCAATAGAGGCTTTTAAATATATTGAAACAACCTCTTTACCGTTTAAAAGTTCATGATTATTGAAATAACAAGGCGTACCTCCTCCTGTACTAACTATTAAATTTTCATTTTTTGATAATAATTCTAAAAATAACTTGTGTTCTAATTTTCTAAAATAAAGTTCTCCTTTATTAGAAAATAGATTTTCAATACTTATTTTACTTTTTTCTTCAATCTCTTCATCAAGTTCGACGGAGGAAATTTGCAACTTTTGAGACAGTTTTTTAGATATTATCGACTTTCCACTTCCCATGTAACCAATTAAAACAACTTTTCTCATAGAATAAAACCTTATAAATTAAGACATTAAGATATATTATTAAAAAAAGGTAAATTTAAAGCAAAATTGCTTTGAAAAATAAATAATATCGCCTTATATTTGCACCCGCGTTCAAGAAATGATAATGACTCGATAGCTCAGTTGGTAGAGCACATCACTTTTAATGATGGGGTCCTGGGTTCGAGCCCCAGTCGGGTCACAAAATGACTCAAGTCAAAAAAAACTATTGAACGCAATGACTCGATAGCTCAGTCGGTAGAGCACATCACTTTTAATGATGGGGTCCTGGGTTCGAGCCCCAGTCGGGTCACAAAAAAAGTCGAGCATTTTGCTTGACTTTTTTTATTTAGGCCGCGTGGAGAAACGGTAGACTTGCCAGCTTGAGGTGTTGGTGCTCGAAAGAGCGTGTGGGTTCAAATCCCACCGTGGTCACATAAAGCAAGCAAATTATGCTTGCTTTTTTTTATTTTTAGCATTTTAAAATCTTTTGTTTATTTTTTTTAGTACTTTTGTTTAACAAAAATATAAAAACAATGAACAGTGTAAAAAATACTTTCAGTATTAAAGACCTCGAAAATCTATCAGGTATAAAAGCGCACACTATTAGAATATGGGAAAAAAGATATAATGTTTTAGAACCATTACGAACAGATACCAACATTAGAATATATGATTTGTCTGCACTGCAAAAACTATTAAACATAACTTTGCTTCATGATTACGGCTATAAAATTTCGAAAATCTCGAAAATGCCTCAAGAAAATATTCCTTCCTTGGTCCGTGAAATTGTTTCAACTAAAAGTGCTAAAAATCATGCAATAAGTTCTTTTAAGCTTGCAATGATGAACTTTGATCAAGCACTCTTTTTTTCTACCTACAATACGTTACTTTCAGAAAAATCTTTTAGAGAAATTTTCTTTGAAGTTTTTGTTCCATTAATGGAGGAAATTGGATTTTTATGGCAATCTGAAACCATAACACCTGCACATGAACATTTTATTAGTTATTTGATCAAATTAAAATTATTAGTAAATACAGAGAAACTTCAAAGTCAAGAACCAACTAGGTCCGACAGATTATTTGTACTTTATCTTCCTATGAATGAAATTCACGAATTAGGATTAATGTATCTTAATTATGAAATTCTTTCAAATGGTTATAAAACTATATATCTAGGAGAAAGTGTTCCTACTGATAGTTTAAAGGATTTAAAAAAATACTTCGACAATATAACTTATGTATGTTACATGACCGTAGAACCAACAAAATCTGATGTAAATCAATACATTAAAGATTTAAAAGAAGAAGTACTGGATGAAACTTCTGAGTTATGGCTAATTGGTAGAATGACCGAATGTATTGAACAGAAAAATATTACATCTAAAATTAGCATTTTCAATTCCATCACAAACTTAGTTGATGAATTATAATTTTATCACAAATTTTTTTTATTGTTTAACTTTTAATTACTTTTGTTAAACAAATGAGAAAAAATATAAAAATAATCGGTTCAGGATTTTCAGCTTTGGCTGCAGCTTGTTATCTAGCAAAAGACGGTAACAAAGTAACAATCTACGAAAAAAACAGCACTATCGGTGGTAGAGCTAGACAACTTAAAAAAGACGGATTCACTTTTGACATAGGACCAACATGGTATTGGATGCCTGATGTTTTTGAAAGATTTTTCAATGACTTCGGCAAAAAACCGTCTGATTATTACGAATTAATTAAACTTTCTCCAGCCTATCAAGTATATTTTGGGGTAAACGAATTTGTAACAATAGCAGATAATCTTCCTGAAATCATAACGACTTTTGAATCTATTGAAAAAGGTAGCGGTGAAAAACTTGCGTCTTTTATGAAGGAAGCGCAAAGTAATTATGATATTGCTATCAAAGACCTAGTTTATCGTCCAGGAGTTTCTCCTTTAGAATTGATTACGGTTGAAACTGCAATGAAAGTCAATCAGTTTTTTGGAAATATTTCAAAAGATATTAGACGACGATTTAAAAATAAAAAATTAGTTCAAATTTTAGAATTTCCAGTTTTATTTTTAGGAGCAAAACCTTCAGACACGCCATCATTCTATAGTTTCATGAATTTTGCGGATTTTGGTTTAGGAACTTGGCATCCAAAAAATGGTATGTATTCTGTTGTACTTGCCATGGAACAATTGGCTAAAGAGCTTGGTGTTACTATTAATGTAAATTCAAATATTGAAAAAATTGAGGTTACTGATGGAAAAGCTACTGCTTTAGTTGTAAATGGCGAAAGAGTTTCGGCTGACATTATTTTGTCTGGAGCAGATTATCATCATTCGGAAACATTATTGGATGAAAAACATCGAGCTTATTCCGAAAAATATTGGGAAAAGAAAACATTTGCACCTTCTTCGCTCCTATTTTATGTAGGATTTGATAAAAAAATCAAGAATGTAGAACACCATTCGTTATTTTTTGACGTTGATTTTGACGTTCATGCTCAAGATATTTATGACAATCCGAAATGGCCAAAAGAACCTTTGTTTTATGCAAGTTTTCCTTCCAAAACTGATTCAAATTCGGCTCCAGAAGGAAAAGAAGCAGCTATCTTTTTGATACCGTTAGCACCAGGATTGAATGACACAAATGAGTTACGTGAAGAGTATTTTGAAAAAATTATGACTCGTTTGGAAAAATTAACTGAGCAAAGTCTAAAAAATAATGTTATCTTTAAGGAGTCTTTTTGTGTGAATGATTTTGTTAAAGATTACAATTCATACAAAGGAAATGCATACGGAATGGCAAATACGTTATTACAAACGGCATTTTTGAGACCAAAATTGAAAAGTAAAAAAGTAAAGAGTTTATATTTTACTGGACAATTAACGGTTCCAGGACCAGGAGTGCCGCCAGCATTAATTTCAGGAAAACTTGTGGCAGATTTAATAAAAAAACACCGCTAAAATTTAAATAGATGAAATCCCTTTTTGACACCGTATCTTTTGAATGTAGCAAGAATGTAACTAGGTCTTATAGTACTTCGTTCTCCTCTGCCGTAAAAATGTTGGCACCATCTATTCGTCAAGATATTTATAATATTTACGGATTTGTGCGCTTCGCAGATGAAATTGTAGATTCATTCCACGATTACAATAAAGAAGAATTATTTGATTTATTCGAGAAAGATTTGACTGCCGCTTTACAAAGTAAAATCAGTTTAAATCCAATTTTAAATTCATTTCAACATACAGTGCATAAATATCAAATTCCAAATGAATTGATTGGTGCTTTTATGAAAAGTATGAAACTTGATTTGGTAAAAACTGAGTATAAAACAAAAGCGGAATACAATGAATATATTTATGGTTCGGCGGATGTTGTTGGTTTGATGTGCTTGAAAGTTTTTGTAAACGGAAATGAAGCTAAATATGTAGAATTAGAACATTCGGCAATGCGTTTGGGTTCAGCATTTCAAAAAGTTAATTTTCTTAGAGATTTGAAAGCCGATTTTGAAGATTTAAGCCGTACTTATTTCCCAAACACCGATTTGACAAAATTGGATGAAGCGTCAAAAAACGAAATAATTAGAGAAATTGAAGCCGATTTTGAAGCTGGATACAAAGGAATTATTGGACTGCCGATTGAAGCTAAATTTGGAGTTTACACAGCTTATGTTTACTATAAAAAATTGCTTTCTAAATTAAAGAAAACACCGTCAACAGAAATTAAAAATACACGAATTAGAGTTTCTGATTATCAAAAATATGGTCTTTTTGCAAAATGTTATTTCACTTATAAATTAAATATTATATAAATTATGTGGTTACATATTTTAGTTTTTTTTCTTACTTTCGGTATTATGGAATTTATGGCTTGGTTCACCCACAAATACGTTATGCATGGTTTTTTGTGGACGCTTCACGCCGATCATCATAAAAAAGATCACGACTCTTGGTTTGAACGCAATGATGCCTTCTTTATTTTTTATGCTGTCGTTAGTATAGGTTGTTTCCTTCTTTGGCAAAAAGGAATTTTAGAAATTGGAATTTCTATAGGATTAGGGATTTTTGCTTACGGATTGGCTTATTTTATTGTGCATGATATTTTCATTCACCAACGTTTTAAACTTTTTAGAAATGCTAATAATATCTATGCAAAAGGCGTTAGAAGAGCACACAAAATGCACCACAAACATATAGGAAAAGGAGACGGAGAATGTTTTGGAATGCTATTCGTTCCATTCAAATACTTTAAAAAATAAAAAAATCCGATTCGTTATGAATCGGATTTTTTTTTACAACTAACCTCAAATTTATATAATTATTAAAATAATTATTTCATTAATGCTTTTAATGGTTCCAATTGTTTCATATCAATATTAGAACTCTTAAGAACCGACAACATCGTCATAGCATCAGCTGGATTCATATCTTTTCCTAAAATTCGTACTACAGCAAAACCATTATCGCTTTTAGCTCCATACAATATAAATTCATCAATATGTTCGTCATCACCAATATAACTTATTGATGCTCCATTTTTGCCTGAACCAAATTTCATCAACTGTTGATAGTTTACAGTATCTTTTAAAATCTCATTCACTTTTTTTCTTTCAACATCAAATTCAGCTTTATTTTTTGGATCAAATTTATAAGCTAAAACATTCATTTTATGAAATGATGCTAATGCATTACTTTGCTCTGATGTTAATTTGGTCTTATTTACGTTTAAAATACTTGGAGAAATATCTACAACCATAAAACCTGGTTTTTCTTGATGATCTACAAAATATTTTTGCATACTAGGTTTTGAATTACAACTCAACAAGAGTAAACTCAAAGCAATGGCTAAAAAAGAAATAACTTTCATAACTATTATTTTTTACTAGCTTTTTTCAACTCTTCGCCACCAGGTAACTTCATTTTATCAGTCAAAGCTGAAAGCTCATCTAAATCAAAATTACCAGTTAATGACATCAATACAGATTCTTCTTTACCTGAACCCTCAATAAACATTAAAAGCTCTTTTACTTGCGATTCTGTAGCACCAGATTTTACAAAAATCTTTACACTTTTACCTTTTTCTGTAATTTTCATTAACTCTTCTAATCCAGCGGTTTTGATATATTTATCAGCTGTAGCCTTCATTTCATCTGACTTTTTATCGCTGGCAGTTACAAACACTTTTAAATTATCTAACTTTTTAATTAAAGTTAAATATTGTTGTGCTTGCTTGTCTTTAGCTTCTACTTTACTCAACATTTGAAACATTTTTTTGTTTACAATAACAGTTGTGATATCGTCTTGATTGTCAAATTTATCAAAGACAGATTGTGCAAAGAATGTATTAGAAACTAATACTAATGCGATAATTAAAATTACTTTTCTCATGATTTCTATTCGTTTTTTGATGATTATTTTTTAAAAATTTTGTTTTTTGAGTTTTCATACTCGTTAATATAACTAACACTTTCAATGCCAGTATTCAAATGTTCTGAAACCAATGCCAAAGCTTTTTGTGTTTGTTGTAATGCTAACTCAGGATTGTCTTCTGGTGAACATGCCGCAAATTGCTGTGATTTGTTTGATTCAAAATACATGAAAGTACCAACGCCAAGCATTACAACAACCGAAGCTGCAACAGATAACCACATTACGATATTTCGTTTTTTAGTTTCTAGTGGAATTTCTTGCGTAAACTGTTGTTCTTTAGCTTGAGAGAAATAACCAAAAATGGTTTGATATTGTTTCAAATGCTGCGCAACATCTGTAGAAGAAAAATAAACTTTCAATTCATTTTCTTCGGCAATACTTGTTTCTCCTTCAAAGTATTTTTCTATTAATTTTTCTATTCTATCCAATACCATAATTATGTGTTTTGGTCATTATTTCTCTAATCGTTTTTCTAGCTCGAGAAAGCGCTACTCTAATAGTTGTTTCACTCATGTCTAGTATTTTTGCAATTTCTTCAAATTCGTATTGCTCAATGTCTCTCATTTGAATAATCAACTTTTGCTGTTCGGGCAAATCGTTAATTATTTTTTCAACCCAACTCAAACTATCAGAATCTTCCAATTTTTGCTGCAAAGAAGGCTCTCTATCAGTATAATTGTTGTGAACAATTGTCATATTACTGGCACGTTTCGACTTTAACTGATCTAAGCAATAGTTTTTGGTCATAGTCATTGCCATTGCTTCCACGCTTTTTAATTCACTTAACGTATCGCTTTTTGTCCACAATTTTACAAGAACTTCCTGCGTTGCATCTTCGGCTTCTTCTGTACTCACGAGTAATCGTTTTGCCATTCTAAAGAGCTTGTCTTTAAACGGTGAAACTATTTTTATAAACTCGTTTTGTTGCATTGTTTGGTTGATTATATAGTGAAGACGAAACACAATTTATTTTGTTACAAGATACTTTAAAATATTTTAAAAATAAAAAACGCTTTCAAAGTTTAAAACTCTGAAAGCGTCGATTAACAAAAAAAAATAGTAGTTACAATAAAATTAATTAAAGTAAAAACCAGCAGGAATAACACCTACAGTATAACTATGCTCCAAAGATCCAGTTGATGAATACACATAAACTTTTCCGTTAGAATTATAATCGGCAGCATCGCCAACATAAATTTTATCATTATTTACAGCGAAACTATAAACTCCATAAACTCCTTGCGCAGTAGTACTAAATAAAGCAGTTGTTGGCAAAGTAGCAGCAGTTAAAGTAGATTTATATATTGAAGAGTCAACAGTATAGAAAACAGTATTATCTACTAAATCTAAGTTAGATGGATGCGTAGCTGCTGGAAAGTTCAATGTACTAGCAACAGAATTATTTGTTAGATTTATTTTTACAAATTTACCAGCAGTTTCCGTTGGTGCATAACTTGGTTTTCCACCACAAATTACATATAATGAACCATTATTTACTTCTAATGAATTTGGAACATCACCTACATTTATAGTTGTAGATAACGTATTATTAGTAGCATTAATTACAGAAATAGTACTTCCGTAACCATATCCACCTGCATGAGCAACGTACAATTTATTATCATTTTCAACAATGCGTTCTGGTCCTTCAGCAACTGGAATTGTACTAGAAACTGCATAAGTTGAAAGATTTAAAACCGCAACATAATCGTCAGAAGTGCTTCCGCCATCACCCCAATTGGTTACAAATCCTTTTCCGTTAGAAAAAGCAATATATCGTGGGTTGTTTAAACCTGAAGAAATTGTAGCAACATGCGCCATTGTGTAACGATTTACAACTTCTATTTTATTAGAATAATTCAAAACTATAAAAGCTAAATTTTGATATAAACCTACATCTTGACCTGTATCACCAAGTGTAATTGTTGGATTAACAATTGAAAAAATATTGTTTTGTTGGGTAGTAAAATCTTCTGATAAATAAGAAACTGACGCATCACCGTGACCAAAACCACCTTGATTTAAAATTAAAACACCATTATCATAACTTCCCAAAGGTGACTCAACTATTGTATCGTCATCACTACAAGAAGTTAAAAAAACTGAGCTAAGTAAAGCTACAAATACTAATTTACTGAATTTCATTCTATTAAAAATTAAAGGTTAGATTTATTGTGTAATTTCTTCCCGGCATTGGACGTGTGCTTACACTTTGATAGTTTTCGTTAAAAACATTAAGGACATCAAAACCAAGTTTCAAGAATTTCTTTTTTCCAAATTGATAATCGATTCCTACATTGGAAACCAAATAATCATCGAGTTTATAAAAATTATCCGATGAAGTAAACACTTTACCATTATATAAATACTGATAATGAGCTGATAATTTATCATAAGAATAGGCCAATGCAGCAGTAAACTTATGATACGGAACATAAATTAATTGCTTCTTTTTTACTTCATCTTTAGATATTGTGTAGGCATAAGTAGTAGTAAAATCAAATTGATTTTTACCTATTTTTTTGTTGTAATTCAATAAAAGTTCAGCGCCATAAGTAAGAACATTGGCAACATTATTAGGCGTCCAATTACCTCCAGAACTTGGTGACCAACGCAACAAATCTTGAATTTTTATGTAATAATTGGTAAGTGAAAAAGTAGTGTTTTTAAATTTGAATTCGTGTCCAATTTCGGCTTGATACGAACTTTCTGGCTTTAGATTCAAATTCCCACTTCCTTGCCAATACAAATCGTTGAATGTTGGAATTCTATAATTTCGTGATGCATTTACTTTCAAATTATAAAATGAAAATGCCGAATAAGTAGTTCCGATAGAAAACAAAACCGGACTTTTATAATTACTTGTAATCTCTTTTCTAACTGTAATTTCGTATAAAAACTTGGTGAAAGGTTTGTGTTTCAATAATAAAATTCCCGATCCAATTTTTCTTTTATTTTCGCCAATATCGCTTCCAAAACCTTTTGTTTGCGTAAAATCTACAATCGAATTCAGTTCTAAATTTGAAGTTGCTTTATACAATAAATCATATTTCGCAGTAAATGTCTCGGCTTTAGCATCACTAAAAATTGAAGTCGCAGCATTCTCAAAATATTTATATTTTTCAGATAAAAAAGCTACTTTAACTTTCGATGTAAATTGATTATATCTACCAATCCATTCCAACAAATTTCTTGTATTCAAATCGTTATACTTACTTTTAGAAGGTGCAGCTAGAGTTCCCGAAAAATGACGTTCACCATCAAATAAATAACTATACAATTTCAAAACGTTTTTAGCATCCAATTTATAACCCAAATTCACATTGAAACTGGTGTTGTAAAATTGGCCGTTTTCGTTCTTTTTATCAGAATCTAAATACTTATAATCGTTATCAGATGAATTTCTAGAAATGCTAATTTGCGAACTAAATTTAGCCGATGCCAGTTGCATTTTATAATTTACACCTAGCGTATTGAAACTCCCATAATTGGTTTGAAGTGTATTTTCAAATTTATTTCCGAAACTCAAATCATTATTCAAATGAATACTTCCGCCGATTGCGCTACTTCCATAAAGAGAACTTCCGCCACCAGCACGAATGGAAATTGAATTAAAATCTTTGGCAGAAATTGTGTTGAAATCCGTCTGACCATTTAACGCCGAATTAATGTTTATTCCGTTCCAGATAACAGCCGTTTGTTGCGCAGTTGTTC
>JAIEMH010000092.1 GCA_019752245.1 Flavobacteriaceae bacterium | reverse complement strand
AACCGACACAATGCATCGAGTTTTTCTAAAAGAGAACACAGAAATTGAAGCATTTACCGCTAGTTATTATAACTCGCTCTCACTAGCATTCTCAGAAGTTACCGGACGTAGTCATGGCGGAGGCGTATTGGAACTGATGCCAAGTGAAGCCGAGCAAATCTTGTTACCATATAATCCTGCGAATAAAAAATTATTGACAACTATTGATTCAATGTTAAGAAATAAAAAAAGTATTGATGAAATACTGAGCATTACAAATCAGGAAATTCTTAAAAAGGGTTATGGGTTATCTATGAAGGAAATAAAATTAGCGGATCGAATTTGGAAGAAATTATCATCTAGACGAATTAATCGTAGTAAGTAAAAAATAAATAAATGAAAATCACTAAAGTCGAAGTTCAAAATTTTAGGGTATTAGAAAATGTCAGCGTTGAATTCGACGATTCAATAACATTGATAGTTGGTAGAAATAACTCGGGGAAAACTTCTCTTGCCGATGTATTCAACAATTTTTTTTCCGATAAATCAAAATTTCGATTTGAAGATTTTTCATTGATTTCGCATTCTCATTTTTTAAACACATTACGTCTTTTCGAAGCGTATGAAAAAGCAGTTGATAATGTTGAAGATGATGATGAAATTCTTATTAAAGAAAAAGCATTTAAAGCTGCTATTCCTCGTATAAAAATAAATATTTTTCTCGAATACGAAGATAGCGATGACGGCAAGCTAGCATCAATTTCAAATTTTATAATGGATTTGGACGACAACCGGAAAGACATTTTGATTTCTTGCGAATACGGAATATTCGAAATTGAAAAAACTTTGAAAATGTTTTTAAACATTAAAGCTGACTACAAAGACAGCTTCATTGCATTCCTTCGGAATAATCCAAACGTATTTGAAAAAAAATTCTTCACAGTAGATAGTGTAAATCCCAAGTATAAAGAATTAATAGAAAGACCTTGGGAAATAGAAAATGTATTTATCCCGAAATTCATTCATGCTCAAACTAACCTTGATGATAAAACGGAGGACAGCTCTAAGGGTTTATCTCGTGGTTTTGAAAGTTACTTTCGTTTAAATAAGAAAGATGATGCAACAGCCTTAGCACTAAAGACTTCATTAGATGAAACCTCAATTGAACTCGACGGAAACTACAAAGAATTTTTCAAAACCTTGTTTTCCGACTTGAAAGATTTTGGAGTAAATAGCGGGGTAAACATACAAGAAATTGTAATTAAATCTCATTTCGAAGTTGAAAAAGTCCTAAAGGATAATGCTAATCTTTTCTACAAACACGACGAAGAACATCTTCCAGAAAAGTCAAATGGATTAGGTTACAGTAAATTAATTTTTATTGTCCTTACAATTTTAAGCTACTACGAAGAACATGTAAAAAGGAAGGCTACCCCAAATTTTAGTCTGCTGTTCATTGAGGAACCGGAAGCACATTTACATCCACAAATGCAGCAAACTTTTATTAAGAATATAAATGAATATATTAGGAAAAAAGGCTGGAGTGTTCAAATCGTAATTACAACTCATTCTTCACACATAGTTGCTGACAGCGGCTTCCATACTATAAGATATTTCGACAATTCAAACAAATATATTGCGGTAAAAAATCTTACATCATTTAAAAACTCTTTAGTTCATAATGATCCTGAAACTTTAGCTTTTTTAAAGCAATACATGTCTTTATACAATTGCGACATGTTTTTTGCAGATAAAATAATTATGGTGGAAGGTACTGTTGAAAGACTCTTATTACAAGAAATGATTAAACGAACAGCGCCAAAGTTACTAAATCAGTATATCTCAATAATTGAAGTAGGAGGAGCTTATGCAATTAATTTTAGAGAATTTATGGAATTCATTAATGTAAAAACATTGTTGATTACAGATATTGACACTGTAAAACCGGAGAAGCGACCAAAAGGTACATACCATGTAGCTTGTGAAGTTAGTGAAGGAATTACGACGAGCAACGCAACTCTAAAAAAGTGGATACCCAAGAAAATCAAAAAAGCCGATTTACTCGCTTGCACCGAAGCAGATAAAGTAAATGTTACAGGTAAAGTACGAGTTACATACCAAGTGCCCGAAAAACCTTTGGAAAAATGCGGTAGAAGTTTTGAAGAATCTTTCATAATACAAAATGCTGCCATATTCGCGTCTCTCGAGCAAGATATTTCAACACGAAAACTTTTTTTAGAAGTAAGTAAATCTGGAACCAAAACTTCAATTATTCCTTTAACCGCATCCCAAATAATTGCACAATCTTACGCACTTGCTTCAGAAATACCCAAAAAGACAGAATTTGCATTTGATATATTGCTACTTGATAATTGGGAAGTTCCAAAATATATTAAAGATGGATTAGAATGGCTGGAAAAATAAATGAATCATTAGAAAAGGTAAAGGAATCTATTATTGGAATGCAAAGCTTTGTCTTGGAAGCTGGAGCAGGCTCAGGTAAGACGTGGACTTTAATAGAAAGTTTAAAATTTTTGCTTGAAACAAAAGCAGTAGAATTAGAAAAGCAAAGTCAAAAAATTGCGTGTATCACTTACACAAATATTGCGAAAGATCAGATAACTGAAAGATTGGATTTTAATGACTTAGTTGAGGTCTCGACAATTCATGAATTTTTATGGTTCATTATAAAGAACTACCAGCAGAATTTAAAGACAGAAATTTTAGATTACAACGAAAGTGATACAAAGAAGCATATTTCTGGATTAGAAGATGTTATTGAAGACACGCGGATTGAGTATTCTCAATATGGGCGGAAATTTGAAAAAGGACAATTGACTCACGAAGACATACTTCACTTCTCAAATAAATTGTTTTCCAATTTTCCAAAGATTTCAAAATTAGTCGCGAACAAATTCCCTTACATTTTTATTGATGAATATCAAGATACTGAACTTCGAACAGTGGAAATTTTCCTTGATTATTTGCGCCAACTTAATAATGGTAAAGTAGTAATTGGTTTCTTTGGCGATTCAATGCAAAAAATATACAATTCGGGAGTTGGTAAAATACCACAGAAATATATTGATGACAAAAGCCTTACAGTAATTACAAAAACAGAAAACTTTCGTTGCTCACTTAAAGTTATTGATCTCTTGAACAAAATCCGACCCTCATTAACACAAGTTGCGTCGGGAAAAAATTTATCTGGAAACGTGACTTTTATCTCATGTAATAAGTATTTGCACAAACCAGAAGAAAATTATCGTAAAACTCTAGACTGGCTTGACAGTACACGCGGATGGAAGATCGAAGAAAACACAAAGATTTTACTTTTAACACACAGAGGAATAGCTAATAAACTAGGCTATGAAAAATTACTGGCCATTTATGATATGCTAGATTTCGGAAGAGATCGCCTTTTCAATAGAGAAGAAATTTTCAGCAATTTCATTCTTGAGAGTATTGAGGATTTAGTACGCCTGTATCAAAACGAAAATTATCGAAGTTTTATACAAAAATTAGGAATCATAGGCTTTAAACTTAATTATCATGAAGATAAAAGCAAAATCCGCAAATTAATGGATGAGCTAATCTTATTAAGACAAACAGGTACGGTATTGGAAGTTTTGAAATATGTTTTCGAAAATAATTTGCTCGCAAAACCTTTAAAAATTCAGAACTTTTTATCAGAAATTGAGCGAGCAGATTTAGATGAAACTCAACAATTATTTAAACGGTTTTACGAATCTTTAGTTAGCAATAAATATGGCGAATTTATTTTGTTGCAAAATTACATCGATAAGCATACTCCATATTCAACTAAACATGGTGTAAAGGGAGCAGAATATGAGAATGTGTTAGTAGTTATAGATGATTCGTCATGGAACTTGTATAAGTTTAACGATGTTTTCTCCAGTAGTAAATCGAACATTGGCCGCTATGAAAGAACTTTAAACTTACTTTATGTATGTTGTTCTCGGGCAAAAAATAACTTGACTATTTTATCTCTTTCTGAAATGGATTCTGCAGCGTTGGGAACAATTAAAAATTGGTTTGGGGTTGATAAATTTATGCAAATCGAAAATTTATAATTCGGGGAAAAGGATGTCACGAATTTGTAATACTTGCTACGGGCATTAAAAATCTTCATATAATTCAAAAATTAATTATCAAAATGAAACGACATATTATTAATTTAGTTATTTTATTTACAGCATTTCAAACAACATCATTTGCGTGTGGCATAAAAGGTCACGCATTAGTTGCTGAGGTAGCATTTAATTATTTAGATCCAGCCACAAGAAAAGTCCTTACTGAGTAACTTGATTGTAAAACACTGGAAGAAAAAGAGAATTTAAAATTAGATTCTACTTATTTGGCAACAACTCTTTAATTTTTTTGAGCTATCCTAAACTTGTGTTGTAATAATTTCAATTTTTGCAGATAATAATTGAAAATCTTTATCATTAGTAACTACTTTATAATTACTTTTTAAACAAAGTTCTGCAATATAGGCGTCATTAAAATCAACAATTTTGAAATCATCGAGAATACTGTCTTTATTGACAGAATTAAAATTATCACCAACTCCAGTAACAATTGGTAATTTTAATATTTTATTTATCGCTATGGTAATTGATTCCACAGAATTCTTATAATTGGCTGTGCCAACAAAATCCTTTTTAAAATTTTGACTATTAAGGTTGTTGTTGTCAATCCACTGATTAAAATCTCTTCTAAGTATAACATTAGAAAATTCTGATAAAACCATAGAAGTTAAAAAGATAGGTTTATCCTGGGTTAAAAGTTGTTCTAGGAATTTAGAATATTGCTCCTGATCTTTTTTTTGATAGTCAGCAACAGTACCAAACAATAGTAACCATACATTAGTATCAAAAAAAAATTGGTCTGTGAAACCAATTTTATAATCATTAAGTTTAGTCGTTGCCATAAAATGCGTCATTAGAATTCTTTTCAAACGAGTCCTTATTGGCAAAATATTCTTTTGCTCTTTGAATTACATCTTTAAAAAGAATACGATCATCTTTTTCAACATTTTCAAGTTTCAGATATTCATTCAAAAATTCACCAGTATATTCTTTTTTGCTATACAAACTGCCTATAGCAGCATTCAGAAAAGCAGTAATCATAATTGTAATTCCTGAAAAATCCAGTTCTACTTTCTCTTTTTTTTGAAGATACGAATCTACTATCTCAAAAACTTTGTTACCATTTTCTGTAGAAACCGCTAATTCTGAATTAATTATATCTTTAATTACTAAGTGTTTCATGGTAAAATTATTTGTTTTTATCATTGGTGCAAAACTACACATTTAAAATATATTTTCAAAGTTATCATCAACTTCTTCTTGCAATATGTAATGATTAGCATCATTAAGATTGAATTTAATGTTTACAATAGTTCCATCAAATACATAATTTAGTTTCTTCATTAGAACAATACCATTCTTAAATTCGTAAAATCCATCAGAAGAAATTACCTGAATTTTACCTTTATTTAACTTTATAAAGTCAAATATAACAGCAAGTCCTAAACCTCCGGAAGTTGTTCCTGTTTTTGTTGTATTTCCTTTAACCATTGCCCACTCTATTGCTTCGTCCGCTGGAACTTCTCTTTTTAAGTATTTTGAAACATTTTCTTTTATATTTATTCCCTTATCAACAATTGTGAACTGTAATGGCTTATCAGGATTTCTAGGGAAAAACTGACCACAGGTGTGTATAAAATCACATTGTCCATGAGTCCTTGCATTCTCATAAATTTCAAAAATATTTCTCGTTATAGCTTTTCCCAATTTTACACTGTGCGATGGAAATCCCGGCTTGTTCAATAATTGATTTTGAATATATGCCGAAAAGCTAATGTCATCTTTAGGTGTAAATTTCCAGTACATCAGTGCTGTATTGTAATTATCTGCAATCTTGTCGAAACCAAATCTCAACAAAAATTCATTCTTTCTTAATATTGTTTCTACTTTTGGATTTATATTTACGATTCTTAATTCATTTGAGTTGGATTCTAGCAATTCAAAAATTGCACCAATAAGTGCGCATAGATTAGCATCTATAAAAGATACATTGGAAAGATCAACAAGAATTTCTTGACCTTTAACTTCCTTGGATGTTTGCATTAATCCAACTAGAAAGTCATAACCTTCGTATTCACTTCGTAGGTCGTTAGCAATAGTAATTTTTACCAATTGGGAGAATTTAATTTATATTTGACTATTATATTTTACAAGTCCAATTTAGTTTACTAAAATATGAAATTATTTCAGATGTTTAAGTGTGTATACTTTTATTTTAATAAGTTTGTTGTAAAAAATATAAAATTTAAAACTTCCGTTCTATTTAATTGCAAAAGCACTAATGAAAAAACATATCTTACTTGTAACAGTGCGTCTAATTACTTTACTGCAACCTACATCTTGTTTTGCATGGGGCAAAAAAGGCCATGCTTTATTGGCAGAAGTAGCCTTTAATTATTTGGATCCAGCCACCAGAAAAGTGCTTACTGAGTATCTTGATGGCATGACAATCCAAGATGCCGCAAACTGGATGGATGAAATAAAAAGTCACAAAACCGTTTGCGCGATGGCCATGATGACGAGCCAAATGACATTAGTAAAATAATAGAGACCTACCAATTTAGAACAGAACAAGAACGTTATTCTCGCAGAGTTTCTATGGATGAAATTGAGAAAAATAGGTATAACTTAAACATTTCTAGAAATGTAAGAACGTTAATTGATGAAGTGAAGATTGATTTACAAGAAGTAAATAATAAACTAATTGAAATCAATAAAACGATTAAGGAAGCTACAGAAAAGCATAATAAGTTTCTTGATGCACTTGGATTACCTAGAATTTAAAAAATTAAAATGATAGAAAAAGAAATAATAGTACTATAAGTAAATAACAAAGAACAACTATAATTTAAGCATTAAAATTGGCTTATTAAAAGCTTATTAAAGAAGAAAAATAAGGTAATATATTTGCTGAATTGCGTTTAATGAATAACATAGAAGCTACCAGAACTTTATAGAAATAATTAAATCAACAACAATTGGAAGATATAGTAAAAACAATATTCATTAGTTTATTATCAAGCAGTTTAGTATTTTTCTTTAGTCAAAGAGCGTTAAAAGTAAAAGATAAAGAAGACAATAAGAAAAAACTAAACAAATTACTATTTCATTTACTATTACTCAAAAAAGAATTAAGTCTAATAAATGGTATAAATGAGTTAGTTGTTGCACTAATTGACAAACTGAAATCTGAATTCATCAATAAACTTAAAATGCCTATCGAAGAACTCAATGAAGTGTTAACACCTGAATTTGTGAGCACTATGAATTCAAATTTAAAGCAAGTCTTATTGAATAAAGATGAAGCTAAATTCAAAAAAATTAAGCTTAATACTGAAATTATAATAAATGAGCTATCCGAGACAAAACCACTTTTTGCTTTAGATTTAGAACATTTATACAATATTGACGAGAAGACATCGCAAATTGAAAAGGGAATTAATAATCTAGAGTATATAAATGATATTCCAGATTTACCAAAAATTGTTATGCCGGAAGTTGAAAAAAGACTTATTAAAAACTTAGATGATATAATATTTGAAACAGCATTAAAAATCGATACTAAAACATATAATGATGTCATCAAGCAAATAAATTTTTATAACAATACAGATGTCGACTTGGGTGAAGTTAATGATATTTTTGAAATTGTAATGAGACCTTTTTTTCAAAGTATTATTGATTCTAATGGATATGAATTTACTAATAAATAACAAATAAATAATTATGGAAACTACAGATGCTGAACTAGAACTACTTGAAAAAAAGTATAAAATATTTCAACGAAAATTACTTTCAGGTAATCAAATGAATTTAAAGGAATATGAAGCTGAATATCTTATGAAGGGTGGAAAAAACGGTCAAATTGACCACCAATTTCCAGTCCAAATTGACCATCGATTTCGGTGCAAACTGACCACCTAATTCCAGTCCAAATTGACCACCTAAATTTTAGGGTAAAATAGTCATTAAAAACAGTTACTTTTTTTCATGTTGTTAGCCCATACATTCGTACAAAAAATACGGATTATGGCAAACAAAGTAACAGACATGAGTAAGATTAGAAAAGTAATTAAATTTCACTGTAGTGGCAAGAGTAAGTTGTTTATTAGCAGCTACTTATCGCTTTCAAGAAATACGGTAAAGAAATATATTTCTTTATTTGAACTTCTAGGCTTAAGTTTTGAAGCTATTGATGCCAAAACAGATGCCGAACTTGAAGTTTTATTTTCACAGAACACTGTTGAAACCATAGATCCCAGACTACAAAAGCTTTATGATTTTTTTCCACAAATGGAACGCGAACTCAAGAAAGTTGGAGTTACCGTCCAGCACATGTGGGAGCGATATATTGCTATACATCCTGATGGTTTTAAGAGTTCTCAATTTAGACATCACTTTAAAACATGGAGTAAACGCGTTAATCCGGTAATGCATATGAATCACAAAGCAGGTGATAAAATGTATGTGGATTATGCTGGAAAGACACTTTCCATTATTGATAAAGACACGGGAGAGATTAAAGAAGTACAGTTTTTTGTTGCCATATTAGGCGCAAGTCAACACACGTATGCTGAAGCTTCAATGAGCCAACAGAAAGAAGATTTTGTAACTTCTGTAGAGAATGCTATGCGTTTTTTTGAAGGTGTTCCAGCCGCAATTGTTCCCGATAATCTAAAGTCAGCCGTAATTAAGAGTAGTCGTTTTGAACCAACAATTAATGAAACCTTAGCCGATTTAGCAGAGCATTACGAAACTACCATATTACCTGCAAGAGCTTACAAACCAAGAGATAAATCATTGGTAGAAGGAGCCGTAAAAATCTTGTATCGAAGAATTTATGTACATCTAAAACAAAAACAGTTTTATAGCTTAGAAGACTTAAACCAACAAATATGGGATTTATTGGATACTCACAATCAAAAAAAGCTCACTGGAAGACCGTATTCTCGTTATGAATTATTTATAGAAGATGAGAAGCAAAAACTACGGCCATTACCTCAAGAACGCTTTGAAATCAAATACCAATCCTTTGCTACAGTAATGCAAAATGGTCATGTATTATTGAGTCAAGACAAGAGTTATTACAGTGTTCCGTACCAATACGTGAGAAAAAAAGTAAAACTTTTGTATACCAAAACTTCGGTTGAAATCTTCTACAAATACAACCGAATCGCTATTCATCCCAGAAATTACAAACCTTACCATTACACAACTATTGCTGAACATTTAGCTAGCACGCATCAGTTTGTTGCTGATTGGAGTGCTAGTCGTTTTATTGATTGGGCAAACAGTATTGACCAAGCTGTAGCGGAATATATTATCCAAATTATTGAAAGCAGAAATCATCCCGAACAAGCCTATAAAAGTTGTTTAGGGATATTGAGCTTTGAGAAGAAAGTCGGAAAACAAAGATTAATCAACGCTTGTAAACGCGCACTTGATTTTAGGATTTACAGTTTTAAAGCCATCCAAAACATTTTAGAAAACAACTTAGATAACGCTGATAATGAGCAAGAAGAAGAATTTGATTTACCTAATCACAACAACATTAGAGGAAAAAACTATTACAAATAAATTAAAATCAAACACTTATGAATGAAATCACCACAACCAAAATGAAACAAATGAAGCTTTATGGCATGCATAATGCTTTTAAAACCGCCATCGAAAGCGGAAAAACAGACCACTACACGCTAGATCAATTTATCGCAATGCTCATTGATGCTGAATGGGATGAACGTCACAATCGTCGCATTGAACGAAGCATTAAAAACGCTCGATTCCATTACAAATCCAATATTGAAAATATCAATTTTGATGCTTCACGCAATCTGGATAGAAACGTGGTGTTGAGATTAGCTGCATGCGATTTTGTTGAGAAAAATCAGAATGTATTAATCACAGGAAGTACGGGAGTAGGTAAAAGTTTTTTAGGAACCGCATTAGGTTATCAAGCTTGTATTCAAGGATATAAAGTCAGTTATTACAACACATCTAAGTTGTTCGCTAAGTTAAAAATGGCTAAAGCCGATGGTTCTTACCTTAGAGAATTAGCCAAAATGGAACGACAAGACGTCATTATATTAGATGATTTTGGACTTCAAGCATTAGATAGTCAAAACCGAATTACACTTTTGGAAATCATCGAAGACAGACACAATAATGGCTCTATAATTGTAACTTCACAAATACCAGTACAAGGTTGGTACGATATAATTGGAGAAAAAACCATAGCTGATGCCATTTTAGACAGACTCATACACCAATCTCATCGCATTGAATTACAAGGCGAATCCATGAGAAAGAAAAGAGGAGTCAATAAAGAGTAATTTTAGTATATTTGAATCACAAATTAACACAAGAAAAAAAGTAGTTTTTAATGAAAAATGGAGGTGGTCATTTTGCTCCGAAATTAGGTGGTCATTTTGAATTGGAATCAGGTGGTCACTTTAAATTGGAATTGGGTGGTCAATATCACTGGAATTTGCAACAAGATGATTGAATTCATCCAAGAAAAACTAAAAGAGCTTGGTAAATGGCTAAAAAACCATATTTTCAGTAGCATTCAAGAGGAAATTCAGTTCTTTAAAGAACTAAAACCAAAAATGGTTTCTAAAATAATATACCATCAGCAGCTATTAAAAATTGAAGGCTCACTACTACCTACAAAAAAGAAGAAGAAAAAGCACTATGAAAAGGAATTAGTAAAGCTTTATGAGTATGGTATGAATAATAAAGAATTCTATGAATATTATCGTTCAAAAGGATCTTATAAAGACGAAGAATATTTTGTCCGTAAGCAGTACAAAAACTTGTGGGATAACTGTTCGCATTTAATTTCAGATTCAAAATTATGTACGTCTCACGATTTCATTTTAACAACATTTGTTGCCAATGAAATACTAGAAGGTTATTTAGAAAAGAAATTAGAAGAATTAAATGGGAATAATATAATCAACAACTCTCTACTTAACAGCAACCTCAACTGGACCGCTACTAAAGTAGATTTGGTAGAATTAATTTATTCTTTACAACTATCTGGAGCCATTAATGGAGGAAATTGTGATGTAAAAGAAATAGCAACATATTTCGGAAAAATGTTTAATGTTGATATAGAAGACAATATTTACAGGGCTTTTATTGATATCAAGTCACGAAAAACTATCCAAACCAAATTCTTAAATACCATTACCGAGAACCTCAACCGGAAGATGAACGAGGACGAAATCTAAAATCCAGGGGTAACACCTTGGATTTTTTTTCACAACTTGTGTGCAACTTGTGTAAAGTTTTACAAGTAGCCTATTTTCCTCGAATTCAATTGCAGATTATAAAAACAGAATTGGATAAAAATCCCAATTCACAATATTTCAAAAATCCCAACCCAATAAAAACAAGGGTTTTTGTATTATTTAATTAAAAATCATTCCCAACTTGGGTTCACCTTGTGAATGAAAAACATCCAAATGAAGTTGATTTGTACCATAACAAATTAAATACTTTCATCATGAATTTACTTCCTAAAAAACTCTTCCCAGAAATCGACAACATCGAATTATTAAACCATCAAGTGGTTACAAAACGTGATTTGCTAAACTTTGGAAACTTACTGCTTAATGAAATTAAATCTGCAGCACAAAAGGAAGATATTCCACAATGGTTGAAATCTGCAGAAGTACGAAAACTTCTTAAAATATCGCCAGGAACACTTCAAAATTTACGCGTAAACGGTACGCTTAAATACAAACGCATTGGTGGTATAATTTACTACAAATACGAGGACATTGCTAAAATGCTAAACCAATAAAAAAACCATGAATTACATCAAACACCTAACAGGTTTCTTTGACAAAATTGTCCAAGATTTCGACCTCAACCCTACCCACATAAGTTTGTATTTAGCATTATTCCAGTTTTGGAACCTCAACCGATTTCAAAATCCTATCAGCATAACAAGAGATGAGGTAATGCGAATCAGTAAAATAGCATCTTATGCAACCTATCATAAGTGTATGCGGGAATTACACCAAAAAGGCTATCTCGTTTACGAACCATCATATAATCCTTTTAAAGGAAGTCTTGTCCACATGATCAATTTATCATCCGAACTAAAACCACTTAAAAAAAGCGAAAGAACAAATGCAAAAAGTGAACAAGAGAATAAACAAGCACTGAACAGGAAGCAAACAAGTAATGATACAAGTACTGAACAAGCGCTAGTATCTTCTATAAACAATATAAACAGTACAAATAGTTTTAAAAATATAAACAAGGATGAGCAAGCAAAAATCAAAAAAACAAACAAGACTAATAATCAAACATCTGAATGTAAAATAGCTAACGAAGAAATAACCAAAAAAAAGTTGCGCGAAAAAAAATCTTGTACAGAGCCAAGTCGAAGTAGTACTGTAGCTATAGAAAAAGTACCTCCAACACAAGAAGCAGTTTGGAACTTTTTTGAAGAAAAACAAGCAACACAATTAGAAGCAGAAAAATTCTTCAACTACTTTGAAAGCAATGGATGGTTAGTAGGTGGAAAAACAAAAATGAAAGATTGGAAAGCAGCTGCACGAAATTGGTTGTTGAACAGCCAAAATTTCAATGCAAAAGCAAAAGGTCATCAAGAATACACCAAAGAACCTAAACCAAATCATTTACACACTTCAAATCAAAAAAATTATGGAGAACCACTTTGACATCAGCAGCACTTTCAAACTAATTGGAGATATTCGAGAATACAACCTTTCACAATGTTTCAAATATTTGGAATTCCAAGGCAAACAGACTTATGGTCAATCTTTTAAAATACGAGAACAAGACAAACCAACCATAACAAAGCTACTTGTCTATGCAGTACGAGATAAAGAAAACGCTCTAAAAATGGGCATAGACATTAGTAAAGGAATTCTACTTTCTGGTCCTATTGGATGTGGCAAAACATCTATCATGCACCTCATCAAACCTTTTAGTTATGGGAAGTACGACTATAAAATAAAGACAACACGTGAAATATCGTTTGAGTTCGCTAAAAACGGTTTTGAAGCACTTATGGCTTATACCCAAAAATCAAGTTACCAACAACGGTTAACTGGTTATTGCTTTGACGACCTAGGTGCAGAACAGCAAATCAAACATTTTGGAAACGACTGTAACGTAATGGCGGAAATCTTAATTACCCGATACCAAGAGTTCATAGTAAACAACACCATTACACACATTACTACTAACCTCTCCGCTTCAGAAATAGAAAAAATGTACGGTAATCGTTTGCGTTCTAGGATGCGTAACATGTTTAACGTGATCTCTTTTGAAGGTAATTCAAAAGATAAAAGGTGATTTTTTATAAGCATTTTTGGAGGTGAACGGAAACATTTTTTTATATAAGTCATAAACAAAGAACGTTTTATCTTTTTTCAATGTGCCTCATTACCCCCGATAATTGTCAGTAAGACGGGAAAAATGTGCAACAAAATATTTTAACAATTGTTTAAATTTGTAAAAATAGATTTATGATGATAGAATTAGGGGAGCAAGTATCCGAATGGAGTATAGAAAGCATTAGTGAAAGTGAAATTCCTACTTTAGAAAGTTATAAAGGGAAGCCTTTGCTTATATTGTTTTTTAATTTAGGGTGTCCTGGTTGCAAAGGTAGAGCATTACCATTTGCAAACTGGGTGAATATCGAATACAAAGATAAGATTAATGTTTTAGGTATTCACACTAATTTTGAGGGAGTTGATTTTACAGATGAACAACTAGTAGGTTGTAAATCAGAATTTTATATAAACTTCCCGTATTTCAGGGATAAAAACTTCAATACTACCTTTATCAATTATGGTGCAGGCGGAACACCACATTGGATTTTAATTAATAAAAATAAAAAACTTGATTATTCTATTTTTGGTTCTGACCCTAATAATGCATTATTAAGATTAGACTTAAAAATTCAAGAATTAATAAATTAAATTATATACATATGGATATTTTTCAGTCAATAAAAGCTTGGTTTACAAGCGGGAAAATAGAAACACTAGAAAATTACTGCCCTAATTGCTGGGGCTTTCAAGAATATTCTGATAATTTCTATGAAGCAGTAAAAAATCATGGAATAACAATCAATGATATTGATGCAAATAGAGGTTGGATTCAAAATTATGCTGATTTGAATTTAGGAGGGATTAAGTTTTCTCATAAGGAGAATGAAGAGACTGTTTGTAATCAATGTAAAGTGAAATATAAACTTCAAAGCTAAAATTTTATTATGCTAAAATGGCTTGACGTAATTAAATACGCAAACAAAGGGAATCTTACTCCAGATAGACGAGTAGTAAAGACAGATGGAGAGTGGAAAGATCTACTAACAGAGGAGCAATATTTAATAACTAGGCAAAAAGGAACAGAAAAAGCACATAGTTCAGATTTATGTTCTTTTTTTGAAGCTGGAAAGTACTCATGCATATGTTGTGACACATTGCTTTTTGATTCGGCAGAAAAATTTGATAGTGGCACAGGTTGGCCTTCATTTACACAACCGGTAAAAGACAATGTTGTCGCTTATCACAAAGATGTAAGTTATGGAATGTACAGAATTGAAGGTACTTGCAATACTTGTGATGCACATTTAGGTCATGTTTTTCAAGACGGACCAATGCCTAGTGGTTTAAGATATTGTATTAATGCAGTAGCATTAAAGAAAGTTGAAAGTAATGAGCGAAAAGCTACTTTTGGAGGGGGATGTTTTTGGTGCA
>JAIEMH010000107.1 GCA_019752245.1 Flavobacteriaceae bacterium | reverse complement strand
CATTAAACCAAATGTTCCAGTCATTTGCTCTGTTTTCTAAATATACTTTAGGATCAGGGCTTAAACCATCAACCCAGTTAGAGAAATAATATTGAAATCTTAAATCCACCATTAAGTCAGAAAGTTCAGTTAATTTGTATCTAGTTCCAACACTAGAAACTACAGACCAAGTAGTTCCTCCTTTAACATCAAATGCATCGATGTATTTTATTGGAGTTACCGTTGGCAATTGACCTAATCCTGGTCCTAATTCCGAATAAGCGGTTGGTTTGTAAAAACTAAATTGACCTCCAAGACTAATAAAAGGTGCCCAACTTCCTATAGTTGAAGTAAAATCTCTAATACTAAAAGGAAAGAATTCTAATTGCATACCAATGTTAGTAACAGCGGTACTTCCTCTCATTGCTCTTAATTGTTGAGCAGCTATTGAATTTTTTTTTGCATCTACCCATTGACCAAAATGTTGAAGATTTGTTTTATTGTATGATAATTCACTTCTTAACTTAAAATGGTCGTTAAAATAAGTTTCTGGAGTATAACAATTACATTCTGCTCTGTAAGAAAAATTCAAATAGTGAATTAATCCAATACCGAAGCCTGTGTTTCCTGAGTTAGTAGAAATATCATGACGTTCGCCATAATCAGACTGAAATGCTACAGGTCCAACAATAGCACCAATTTCATGAGAGAAACCGAACTGAGCAATTGCTTTATTTGTGAAGCTACACAACAGCAATAATGTGACAATAAAATACTTGGTCTTTTTCATACAGATTAATTCAATTCTCGACAAATATATAAAAACATCATTCACTAATAAAATAAAATAAAAAAATACTTGTTTATCTACGAAAAAAAGCAGAAATAGTTTTAAAATAGGAGCGTAATTTCAATTATCAATAAAAAAGGTTAAGATAAACATAAAATTAATGAGAATTTAAAAAAAATTGGGTCATTATTTTAATAAAATGTATCTTTGTAAAATATTACGAAAACGTTTTCTTAAACATTAATATTATAATTTATGTCACAAAGTATCAACAACTTTATTGAAGCGGTTGCTAAAAAAAACCCTAACGAGTCTGAATTCTTACAAGCTGTTAAGGAAGTTGCCGAAACAGTAATTCCATTTATTGAAGAAAATAAAAAATACGAAGGCAAGATGCTTTTGGAAAGAATGGTTGAACCAGAAAGAGTAATCATGTTCCGTGTTACATGGATTGATGATGCTGGTAAAACTCAAGTTAATAGAGGTTATAGAATTCAAATGAATTCTGCAATTGGTCCTTACAAAGGAGGAATTCGTTTTCATCCTTCTGTAAATTTAAGTATCTTGAAATTTTTAGCTTTTGAGCAAACTTTCAAAAATAGCTTAACAACATTACCAATGGGTGGTGGAAAAGGTGGAGCAGATTTTGATCCAAAAGGAAAATCAGATATTGAAATAATGAAATTTTGTCAAGCATTTATGACAGAATTGTCTAAACATATTGGTGCAGATACCGATGTTCCTGCTGGAGATATTGGTGTTGGTGGAAGAGAAGTTGGTTACATGTTTGGTCAATACAAAAGATTAAGAAATGAATTCACAGGAGTTCTAACTGGAAAAGGAATTTCTTTTGGTGGTTCGTTAATTCGTCCAGAAGCTACAGGATATGGCGATGTTTACTTTGCACAAAGTATGTTAGCAACTAAAGGTGATAGTTTTACAGGTAAAACTGTTGTGGTTTCTGGTTCAGGAAACGTAGCGCAATATGCGACTCAAAAAGCAACTGAACTTGGAGGAAAAGTAGTAACAATGTCAGATTCATCAGGGTATATTCATGATGCTGAAGGAATTACTGCCGAAAAACTAGCTTATGTAATGGAAATTAAAAATGTAAACTACGGAAGAATTTCTGATTATGTTACTAAATATCCAAACGCAAAATTCGTAGCAAACAAACGTCCTTGGGAAGTAAAATGTGATGTAGCATTACCTTGCGCAACTCAAAACGAATTGAATGAGGACGAAGCAAAAACATTAATCGAAAACGGATGTATTTGTGTGGCTGAAGGAGCAAACATGCCTTCAACTCCAGAAGCTGTTACGGTTTTCCAAAATGCAAAAATATTATTTGCTCCAGGAAAAGCATCTAACGCTGGTGGTGTTGCAACATCTGGTCTTGAAATGTCACAAAACTCTTTACGTTTAAGCTGGACTTCTGAAGAGGTTGACGAAAGACTAAAAAGAATTATGTCTGATATTCATGCAGCTTGTGTAAAATATGGTTCAGATGCAAATGGATACATTGATTATGTAAAAGGTGCAAATATTGCTGGTTTCGTAAAAGTTGCCGATGCAATGCTTGCTCAAGGAGTTGTGTAAATAAAATAATTATATTTTTTAAAAACCTTCTTTCATGTTTTGAAAGAAGGTTTTTTTTATTGATTTATATGAAACTGTAATTAATTGCGTTTTGTAGTATATTTGTGTCATCAATTTTTTTATAATGTTTAAGAGGTTTCTCATAATACTAGTTTTATTTAATTTCTCTAATGCTTTTGCCCAAAGCAATAAGCAATGGCAAGGTTATTTTTCTTATAACAAAATAAACGATGTTAGCGAAAGTCCTTTAAATGTTTATGCTGCGTCAGAAAACGCTTTTTTCTCAAAAAACCTCACAACCAATGACGTAAAAACAACAACATCTATAGATGGATTAAAAGCAGGAACGATTACGGCAATCTACCACAGTGCCAATTTTAACAAGACTCTTATTGGAAATCAAAATGGACTGTTATTAATTGTTAATCCTGACGGAACAGTTTTGTATAAAAACGGAATTCTAAATGAAGTTCCAGTTTCACCAGCGATAAAAAAAATAAATCATTTTCTAGAGTATAACGGAAAAATCTATATATCGTGTGATTATGGAATTTCTGTTTTTGACATGGCAACTCTTGAGTTTGGAGATACTTACTATATAGGTACTAGTGGGCAACAAGTAAAAGTATATCAAACTACTATCTTCAATAATGATATCTATGCCGTTACAGATGTTAACGGCATAAGAAAAGCAGCTATTACAAACCCAATTTTGGTTGATTTTAACCAATGGCAACAATTTGACTCAGGTTATTGGAACGGAATAACATCGATACAAAATGAACTTGTTGGAATGAATACAGATGGAAGAATATACCGATATAATGGGTCTTTTTTTGTGCAATTATTCAATATGAATCAATCGGGTAAGGATCTTCGAACGAGTGATAATAATGTTATTGTAACAACTCAAGATCATGTATATATATTAAACAATACATTACAACAAGTAGTTCATGTTGTAAGTAGTCAATATACTGCTGCGCCAGTTACATTTAATTGTGCAACTGTAATTAACGGTGCTATCTTTATTGGTACAAATGAAAAAGGCCTGCTTTCATCCACAATAACAAGTCCTACAGCGTTTCAAATCATTAAACCAGATGGTCCAGATAGAAATAATATTTTTAGATTAAAACAAACTTCTAGTACGCTTTGGGCAACGTATGGCGGTTATTCACTGTCTTATGATCCAAGTTATTTAGAAGAAGGTATCAGCAAATATTCCAAACAAACAGGTTGGAGTAAAATTCCTTATAATAACCTTTTAGGCGCAACTTCTCTTACAGACATTGTAACCAATCCAAAAAACGAAAATGAAGTTTATGTTTGCTCGTATCATAATGGTTTACTAAAAATAAAAGACAACCAAATAACCTTGTTTAATCAAAATACTTCACCGCCAAATGGTCCAGAGAATCAACAGTTTGTAACGCCTACTTATACATCTGTAAGAATAAATGGGCCAGCTTTTGATAGCAATGGAAATCTCTGGATAACAAATGCTTACGTTTTTAAAGGGTTAAAAACTTTAAAAAGTAATGGCACTTGGCAATCTATAAACGACTGGCCAGCACAATTATCTCTACCAAATGAAGAACGATATTCAAAATTGGCAATTGATAAAAATGATACAAAATGGGTTCCTTCTTACAGAGGAAACGGTTTAATAGCATTTAATGAAAATTATGCAAATAAATTTATAAAATTAAAAACCGGTACCGATGGTAATTTGCCAAGTGCAGATGTAAGATGTGTTGCCATAGATAATAAAAATCAAGTTTGGATTGGCACCACAAGAGGTTTAAGAATAATTCCTAGCGTAGATACTTTTATCTCAGAAACAGAAATTCAATCCAAAGCTATAATCATTAATGAAGTGATCAATGGAGTGGAACTGGCTCAAGAACTTTTTTACGAACAAATGCTGTTGGATATAAATGTGGATGGAGCCAACAGAAAATGGGTTGCAATTGCCGAATCTGGCGTGTATTTAGTTTCTCCAAACGGTCAGGAAACCATCTATCATTTTACTAAAGATAATTCACCACTTCCTAGCGATAATATAAACGACATAGAAATTGATAGCGTTACTGGTGAAGTATTCTTTGCCACCGATAAAGGATTAGTCTCTTTTAAAGGTTCTTCTACCAAGCCTAGTGATAATTTAGACAGTGTTTATGTTTATCCAAATCCGGTTCGACCAGAGTTTGCCGGAACTGTAAAAATTTCTGGACTTACAAACAAAGCCGTAATTAAAATAACCGATATCGAAGGAAACCTTGTTTACGAAACCACTTCAGAAGGAGGAACTATAGAATGGGACACCACTGCATTTGGAAAGTATAAAGTAGCATCTGGTGTCTATATGATTTTAATATCGGCTCAAGACGGAATTGATACTACCGTAAAGAAAGTCATGATCATCAGATAATGCTAGTCAAAACCAAAGCCATTGTAATTTCATCATTAAGATATCAAGAAAAAAGCTTGATTGTAAAATGTTTCACACAATCCGACGGACTAAAAAGTTACTTTGTGCAAAGTGCTTATTCTGGAAAAAAATCCAACCAAAAAATAGCTTATTTTCAGCCATTGACAATCCTAGAAATCGAAGCCAATCATAAAAATAAAGGAACATTAGAACATTTTAAAGAAATAAAATTAGCAACCGCTTTTCAAACTATAAATACTGATGTTGTAAAAAGTACTATCGTGATTTTCCTTTCAGAAATGTTACATCACAGCATTCACGAAGAAGAAAAAAACGAAAACCTATTTACTTTTCTTGAAACCGCATTACTGTGGCTAGACACACACGAAGAAACATCTAATTTTCATCTAATTTTATTGTTGGAAATAACAAAATTCTTAGGATTTTATCCAGATAATTCAGACACCGATTTCAAACATTTTGAAATGATCGATGGAATATTTTCACCTTTTCAAGGTACAAATTGTTTAAACGAACACGAAACTTTTCTCTTCAAAAAATTAATCAATCTAAAATTCGATTCCAACCAAAAAGTTTTCGCTGGAATCGAACGTCAAATTCTACTAAAAATCCTACTCGATTATTATTCTATTCACCTCGACGGATTTAAAAAACCAAAATCACTAGACGTTTTAAAGGAAGTTTTTTCTTAAGTCTAACCACAAAGAGCACTAAGTTTTAACCCAAAGCACTCAAAGCTTTGTGATTCTGGTTGTTTTTCCTTTGTAACGTTTGTGGTTAAATTTTCTAAACAATCGCAAAAACTGAAAACTGAAAACTGAAAACTGAAAACTATTTACTACTTTCGCAAATTGATTTTAGAAAACGATAAAATGAGCACAAAATTTACTGAATACAAAGGACTTGACTTACCAACAGTAGCGTCAGAAGTTCTAAAATTTTGGAAAGAAAAGAACATCTTTGAACAATCTGTAACTTCTCGTGAAGGAAAACAACCTTACGTGTTTTTTGAAGGTCCGCCATCTGCAAATGGTTTGCCTGGAATTCACCACGTAATGGCGCGTGCGATTAAAGATATTTTTTGTCGTTATAAAACTCAAAAAGGGTTCCAAGTTAAGCGAAAAGCTGGTTGGGATACACACGGTTTACCAGTAGAATTAGGTACTGAGAAAGAATTAGGAATTACCAAAGAAGACATCGGGAAATCTATTTCTATCGAAGAATACAACGAAGCGTGTAAAAAAACCGTAATGCGTTACACCGACGTTTGGAACGATCTAACCGAAAAAATGGGTTATTGGGTTGATATGGAAGATCCATACGTGACTTACAAATCCAAATATATGGAATCGGTTTGGTGGTTGCTTAAGCAAATTTACAACAAAGATTTACTATACAAAGGCTACACAATTCAACCGTATTCTCCAAAAGCTGGAACTGGATTATCTTCTCACGAAGTAAACCAACCAGGAAGTTACAGAGACGTTACGGATACAACGGTTGTAGCGCAATTCAAAACTAAAAACGAAACGTTACCAAGCTTTTTACAAGGTTTTGGCGATATTCATATTCTGGCTTGGACGACAACGCCTTGGACGTTACCATCAAATACAGCTTTAACAGTTGGGCCAAAAATCGATTATGTTTTGGTGGAAACGTTCAATCAATATACCTTTCTTCCTGTAAAAGTTATTTTGGCTAAAAATTTAGTCGGAAAACAATTCGGAAAAGGATTTTTTGCAAGCGAAGAAGTATCCGATTTTGAAAATTATAAAGCAAACGATAAAACAATTCCATATAAAATTCTAGCCGAATGCAAAGGTTTAGATTTAGTCGGAATTCGTTACGAACAATTAATGCCATTAACGTTACCTTATCTAAATCCAGAAAATGCCTTCCGAGTAATTTCAGGTGATTTCGTAACAACAGAAGATGGAACTGGAATTGTGCACACCGCGCCAACTTTTGGTGCCGATGATGCTAAAGTTGCCAAAGAAGCATCGCCAGAAATTCCACCAATGTTGGTTTTAGACACCAATGGAAATCCTGTGCCTTTAGTTGATTTGCAAGGAAAATTCATTCAAGGTTTGGGCGATTTATCAGGTAAATACGTTAAAAATGAATATTACGATGCTGGAACTGCTCCAGAACGTTCTGCCGATGTAGAAATCGCAATCCAATTAAAAGAAGAAAATAAAGCTTTTAAAGTAGAGAAATACGTTCACAGTTACCCACACAGTTGGAGAACCGACGAACCATTATTATATTATCCATTAGATTCTTGGTTTATTAAAGTAACCGATGTTAAGGATAGAATGTTCGACCTTAACGAAACCATCAACTGGAAGCCAAAAGCGACTGGTGAAGGCCGTTTCGGAAATTGGTTGAAAAATGCTAACGACTGGAATTTATCGCGTTCAAGATATTGGGGAATTCCATTGCCAATTTGGAGAACCGAAGACGGAACTGAAGAAGTTCTAATTGGTTCAGTAGAAGAATTATATTCTGAAATTGAAAAATCAATCGCTGCTGGTTTTCAATCAGAAAATCCTTTTATAGGTTTTGAAGTTGGAAACATGAGTGAAGAGAATTACGATTTGGTTGATTTACATAAAAATGTAGTCGATGCAATTACTTTAGTTTCTGCTTCTGGCAAACCAATGAAACGCGAAAGCGATTTGATTGATGTTTGGTTCGATTCGGGTGCGATGCCTTATGCGCAATGGCATTATCCATTTGAAAATAAAGATAAAATTGACGAAAATAAAGATTTTCCGGCTGATTTTATTGCAGAAGGAGTTGACCAAACGCGTGGTTGGTTTTATACATTACATGCTATCGGAACGTTAGTTTTTGATAAAATTGCCTATAAAAATGTAGTTTCCAACGGATTAGTTTTAGACAAAAACGGTCAGAAAATGTCAAAACGTCTAGGAAATGCTACTGATCCTTTTACAACAATCGCCGAATATGGTCCAGACGCGACTCGTTGGTACATGATTTCAAATGCAAATCCTTGGGATAACCTAAAGTTTGATATTGAAGGCGTTGCTGAGGTTCGTAGAAAATTCTTTGGAACGTTATACAATACCTATTCGTTCTTTAGTTTGTATGCCAACATTGATAATTTTAATTATTCAGAAGCAGAAATTCCGTTAAACGAACGACCAGAAATCGATCGTTGGATTTTATCTGAATTACATACATTGATAAAAGTGGTTGATGAAGCTTACGCTGATTACGAACCAACAAAAGCAGCAAGAGCAATATCCGATTTTGTTCAGGAGAATTTAAGCAACTGGTACGTTCGTTTGTGTAGAAGAAGATTCTGGAAAGGCGAATACGGAACCGATAAAATTGCGGCTTATCAAACGCTTTATACGTGTTTGTTGACTGTTGCAAAATTAGGCGCGCCAATCGCTCCATTCTTCATGGACAAACTTTACAAAGATTTAACACAAGCAACGCATTCAGAGGAATTTGAGTCTGTACATTTGGCGAAATTTCCAAATTCGGTTGAAAACTTTGTTGATAAATCGTTAGAGAGCAAAATGATGAAAGCACAAACCGTTTCCTCACTAGTTTTATCACTTAGAAAAAAGGAAATGATTAAAGTGCGCCAACCATTGCAAAAGGTTATGATTCCTATACTTGACGACAATCAACGTGCTGAAATCGAAGCGGTTTCCGACCTGATAAAAGCAGAAGTAAATGTGAAGGAAATCGAACTTTTAGATGATGCATCGGGTGTGTTAGTGAAGCAAATTAAGCCTAATTTCAAAGCACTTGGGCCACGTTTTGGTAAAGATATGAATTTGATTTCCAAAGAGATACAAAGTTTGTCGCCAGAACAAATTAATGAAATTGATGCCAAAGGTGAGTTAACGCTTGTTATTTCAGGAAAAAGTATAACTTTAACTTCTGAAGATGTAGAAATAGCATCACAAGATATTCCAGGTTGGTTGGTTGCAAATGCTAACGGAATTACCGTTGCTTTAGACATCACAATTTCGCCAGAATTGAAGCAAGAAGGAGTTGCTAGAGAATTGGTGAACAGAATTCAAAACATTAGAAAAGATTCTGGATTTGAAGTTACCGATAAAATAAAAGTTCAATTGCAAAGAAGTGGCGAACTAGAAGAAGCAATAAAAAATAATGATGACTATATCAAGTCGGAAACTTTAACAGAAACATTAGATTTTGTTGACGAATTACAAAATGGTATCGAAATTGAGTTTGACGACATAAAAACAAAAATATTAATCTCAAAATAAAACAAAGATGGTTGATGAAAAAACGAGATACTCAGATGCAGATTTAGCAGAGTTCAAAGAAATTATCCTTAATAAAATTGATAAGGCACAAGCCGATTTAGAGCTTATTAAAAGTGCTTACATGAATGATTTAAATAATGGCACAGACGATACGTCACCAACTTTTAAGGCATTTGAAGAAGGAAGTGAAACGATGAGTAAAGAGGCGAACTCACAATTGGCAATTCGTCAGGAGAAATTCATTCGTGATTTAAAAAATGCACTTTTCCGTGTAGAAAATAAAACCTATGGAATATGTAAGGTTACAGGTAAATTAATAGGAAAAGAAAGACTAAAAATAGTACCTCATGCAACAATGAGTATTGAGGCTAAAAACTTGCAACGATAATTATTTATGTAAATTTATCATAAAAACGCTCCAAAAGGAGCGTTTTTTTTAAAATATTTCTATTTTTGCACCACAAAAATTAAAAAAATGAAACTAAGGAATTCGGTATTTATAATCTTTTTGATATTAGTAATTGACCAATACTCAAAGGTATTTGTAAAGACCAATTTTATTTTAGGTGATGGTGTTCAGGTTTTCAGTTGGTTTAAGATATTATTTATTGAAAACGAAGGAATGGCTTGGGGAACAGTTATTCCTGGTGATTATGGTAAATTAATCCTTACAGTTTTTAGAATTTTTGCAGTAATAGCAATTGGATATTGGCTTTGGGATACTACTAAAAAAGAAAAATCAAAATATTTAATAGTTGCTATTAGTTTGATATTTGCAGGAGCTCTTGGAAACATAATTGATTCGGTTTTATACGGAGTTATGTTTAACGATAGCCACCATCAATTAGCCACTTTCTTTCCAAATGACCATTATGGAACTTGGTTTCACGGTAAAGTGGTAGATATGTTCTATTTTCCAATAATCGAAAATTATAAATTGCCTACTTGGTTGCCAATTTGGGGCGGAGATTCAATTACTTTTTTTAATGCTATTTTCAATGTTGCTGATTTTGCAATTTCTACAGGTGTTGGAATTTTAATATTTTTCAACAAAAAAGCATTTGCTCCAATAGAACAACCAAAAAACGTGAAATTTTCTAAAATAGAAGATGACGAAGAAATCTAGAAAGAATAGATTTTCTTAGGAGTGATGCAGAAGTTTAACGGAATATCATCATCAAATACATCCTCAATAAGTTGCTCCGACTCAAAAAAAGATAAGCCAATCTTTATAGTTTCTGGTGAACATTCAGATAGAAATTTATCATAAAATCCTTTGCCATAACCCACACGATTCCCTTTTTTGTCAAACGCTAAAAGCGGTACAAAAACGACATCAATTTTAGAAACAGGAACTTCCAAGCCATCAATGGGCTCGGGAATGTTGTAGTCGTTTTTTTTGAATTTTGTGTTGTCTGTTAAAAGATAATGTGTCATTTCTAAAGTAGTAAAATCACTTTTGGCAACCACAATTTCTTTATCTTTTCCTTGAAGAATATGAAGAATAAATTCAGTTTCAACTTCCTTTTGTTCCTCGATTGAAAAAAACAAATGATAATAGGTTTTATTCCAAATTTCTAATTTAAGCAAATTGTTGGCTATTGCAAGTGACATTTCTTCAATTTCCATAGAAGATAATTGCTGTCTTAATGCTTTATAGCTTTTCCTTAATTCCTTTTTTACCATAAAGTAAAAGTAGAAAAATTTCAATTTGTTTTGTCTAGAATTTAAAGTTAAATTTGTTTGAAGAAAATAAGGTATAATCTATTTTCTCATTGCTTTATTCTATTCTCTAAAAAAATGACCAATCCATCTCTAGAACTTCAAATACAAACCCTACCCGATAATCCCGGAGTATATCAGTATTATGACAAAGAAGGTAAAATTCTATATGTTGGAAAAGCCAAAAATCTCAAAAAACGAGTTTCTTCTTACTTTAATAAAATTCACGATACCGCAAAAACCAATGTGCTGGTCAAGAAAATTGTAACGATAAAACACATCGTTGTTTCGAGCGAGCAAGACGCACTTTTATTAGAAAATAATTTAATAAAAAAACTCCAACCTCGATACAATGTTTTACTTCGTGACGATAAAACCTATCCGTGGATTTGCATTAAAAAAGAACCTTTTTCAAGAATATTCCCTACGAGAAGAATGGTGAAAGACGGCTCAGAATATTTTGGACCATACACGAGTTTCAAAACCGTAAACACCATTTTAGAATTAATAAAAGAATTATATCAACTAAGAAGTTGCAATTATGATTTGACCGAAGCCAATATCAATTCGGGCAAATACAAAGTATGTTTAGAATTCCATATTGGCAATTGCAAAGGCGGTTGTGAAGGTTACGAATTATTAGAAAATTATCAAAAACAAGTCGATGCTATTCGCGAAATTTTAAAAGGAAATTTCAAAGAAAGCTTGAAAGAATTCAAAATAAAAATGCTTCATTTTGCCCAAGAAATGCAATTTGAAGAAGCACAAAAAATAAAAGAAAAGATAGAAGTTCTCGAAAATTACCAATCGCGTTCAACGATTTTAAATCCAAAAATATCCAATATTGATGTTTTTTCAATCATTTCTGATGAAGCTGTTGCTTACGTTAATTTCCTTCAAATAGCACACGGAGCAATAATTCGTTCGTACACATTAGAACTAAAAAAGAAATTAGAAGAAACCGATGAAGAACTTTTAGAACTTGCTGTTGTAGAACTACGAGAGCGTTTTCAGTTGCTTTCACGCGAAATAATTTTGCCTTTTCCATTAGATTTTGGTGATAAAATAAAAGTTACAGTTCCGCAACTTGGTGATAAAAAACAAATTCTAGAATTGTCAGAACGCAACGCAAGATATTATCGATTAGACCAATTGAAACAAATTCAAATTGTAGATCCAGAACGCCACACCAATAGAATTATGGCGCAAATGCAAAAAGATTTACGTCTTTCTGTAGAGCCAAGACACATCGAATGTTTTGATAATTCCAACATACAAGGAACCAATCCTGTTGCGGCTTGTGTAGTTTTTAAAGACGGAAAACCATCCAAAAAAGAGTACCGCCATTTCAATATTAAAACTGTTGAAGGGCCAAACGATTTTGCTTCGATGGAAGAAGTCGTGTACCGTCGTTATAAACGAATGTTAGACGAAAACCAACCGTTGCCACAATTAATAATTATTGACGGTGGAAAAGGACAACTTTCGTCAGCCTTAAAAAGTATTGATGATTTAGGTTTGCGTGGAAAAATCGCCATTATCGGAATTGCAAAACGCCTTGAAGAACTTTTTTACCCTGGCGATTCGGCACCGTTATACCTTGATAAAAAATCGGAAACACTCAAAGTAATTCAGTTTTTGCGCAACGAAGCACACCGATTTGGAATCACATTTCACCGAGATAAACGTAGCAAAGCCGCACTAAATTCGTCGGTAGAAGAAATTCCAGGAATTGGCGAAAAAACCATGCTAACATTAATAAAACATTTTAAAAGTGTTAAAAGATTGAAATTAGCTACCGAAAAAGAAATTTCTGACGTTGTTGGTGTATCAAAAGCCAAAAAAATTTCCGACTTTTACAAAAAAGAATAAGTTTTTCAAATTTTCAGAAAATGATTAATCAAAAAATTAAAGTAGGAATTGTTTTGAGAAAAGTTTACATACTTACTCTATTTTCTATTTTCTATTTTCTATTTTCTCAAAATGGTTATTCGCAAGACTCAGTTAAAAGACCCAAAATTGGGTTAGTATTAACTGGTGGTGGCGCTAAAGGATTTGCACACATTGGCGTTTTAAAAGTACTAGAAAAGGCAGGTGTAAAAATAGATTACATTGGTGGAACAAGTATGGGTGCAGTAGTTGGTGGTTTATATGCAACAGGGTATAATGCATCACAAATTGATTCTATTTTCAAAGCAACCAATTTTGACGAACTGCTGCAAGACTACATTCCAAGAACTTCTAAAAGTTTTTACGAAAAAAGAAATGATGAGTTGTATGCTTTTTCTTTGCCATTTAATAAATTCAGTATTGGTGTTCCAATTGCCTTATCAAAAGGAATGTACAATTATAATCTTTTAACTAAACTTACACACAAAGTTCGACATGTAAGAGATTTTAATAAACTTCCAATTCCATTTTTATGTATAGCAACCAATATTGAAACTGGCGAACAGCTACTACTCAATAAAGGATATTTGCCTCAAGCACTTTTAGCGAGTTCGGCTTTTCCTACACTTTTTTCACCAGTAGAAATAGATGGAAAAGTTTTAGTTGATGGCGGCGTTACTAACAATTATCCAATTGATGAAGTTAAAAAAATGGGTGCCGATATTATAATTGGAGTAGACGTTCAAGACGGATTAAAGGATAGAAATTCTCTAAAAGAAGCTACTCGAATATTGGTTCAAATCTCAAATCTTCAAATGATTGAAGGAATGAAAGAAAAAGTAAGTAAAACAGATATTTACATAAAACCAGATATTTCTAATTATTCGGTAATTTCATTTGATAAAGGTGAAGAAATTATAAAAAAAGGTGAAGAAGCCGCTTTGGTCGTATATGATAAAATTAAAAGTGTAGCTGAAAAAAACAATGAGTTTAAAATTAAACAATTAAAATGTAAAGGAGATAGCATTCAAATTGATAAAATAACCATAAACAAAATTAAAGATTATACGCATGCATACGTAATTGGAAAATTAGGCTTTAAACAAGGGCAAAAAATAACCTATGATCAGCTAAAAAAAGGAATAAATACGTTAGATGCAACAGGTAACTTTAGTGCTATAAATTATCAAATAAACGACTTAAATCCTGGTGATGAATTAAATTTAAACTTAACGGAAAGTAAAAATAAAACCTTTTTAAAATTTGGTCTACATTATGACGGTCTTTACAAAAGTGCTGCTTTAATAAATCTTACTCAAAAAAACACATTGTTTAAAAACGATGTAATCTCACTTGATTTAGGTCTTGGTGATAATTTTAGATATAATTTAGACTATTATATAGACAATGGATTTTATTTCAGCTTTGGATTTAAATCGAGATTCAACCAATTTAATAGAAATGTAGCCACCGATTTCAACAACGGTAGTCTTTTCACACAATACGGAATCAATACTTTAAATGTTGATTTTTCAGACTTGACCAATTCGGCTTATGTTCAAACAATTTTTGCTCAGAAGTTTCTAATTGGTGCCGGTCTAGAATTAAAACACATTAAAATTAAATCAAAAACAGTAGAAAACAACAATCAAGTTTTTGAAAACAGTGATTATGCAAGCGCCTACGGATATCTAAAATATGATTCTTTCGATAATAAATATTTTCCAAAAAAAGGATGGTTTTTTAATGGCGATATACAAACGTATCTTTATTCAACAGACTACACAAATCAATTTAATAGATTTACAATACTTAAAGGTGAAGTAGGCATCACTAGAACTTTCTATAAAGTTATAAACTTAAAACTTCAATCTGAAGCTGGAATGTCATTTGGAGAAGACAGTGTGCATTTCTTAGATTTTGTTCTTGGTGGTTATGGGTTCAATACCGTTAATAATTTCAAACACTTTTATGGATATGATTTTATTAGCATAGCATCCGACAGTTACATAAAATCCTTAGCTACAGTTGATATTGAGTTTTATAAGAAAAACCATTTAAATTTTTCTGCCAATTTTGCCAATGCCGAAAATAAATTATTTAGCACAGGAAATTGGCTTTCAACACCAAAATATTCCGGTTATGCAGTAGGATATGGACTAGAAACAATACTTGGTCCAATAGAAATTAAATACACATGGTCTCCAGAACTACCTAAAGGATACACATGGTTCAGTATTGGGTTTTGGTTTTAAAAAACTTAGAAATTTTCTATTAAAATATTTGCCAGATTACATGATTCCTGTAAACTA
>JAIEMH010000053.1 GCA_019752245.1 Flavobacteriaceae bacterium | reverse complement strand
TTGCAAAGTTGGCGGAAGAAGCAGTCAAGCTGCAGACAAGTTGTCGGAATTAGGATTCAAAGAAATTTACAATCTTGATGGTGGAATCATGAAATGGAAAGGCAAAAAAACTACTAATTCAGATGTAACCACAACAGGATTATCGGTTTCTGAATTTGATAAATTAATAAAATCTGACAAAAAGATTATCATTAATTTTTCTGCAAAATGGTGTGCGCCATGTAAAAAAATGGAACCTTATTTACTCAAAATGCAGGAAGAATTGAAAGATAAAATATCCTTAATTCGATTGGATGCAGACGAAAACAAATCACTTTTAGAATCCATGAAAATAGAGGGTTTACCAGTGATTTTGATTTATGAAAATGGTAAAGAAACTTGGAAACATTTAGGTTATTTATCCGAAGAAAATTTGAGAGAAAAAATATAAAAGACGAGGTTTTAAAAAAATAATTTAGGACAAATGATAACAGAAGAAGCATTAAAATTTCTTGCAGATTTAATCGCAAACAACAATACCGAATGGATGCATGCCAATAAAAAACGTTATGAAAATTACAAAAAAGACTATCATAATTACATAGCATCAATTTTAGCAGAAATGAAACCTTTGGACAAATCATTAGAACCATTGGAAGTAAAAAATTGTACGTTTCGCATCAACCGTGACATTCGTTTTAGCAAAGACAAATCGCCTTATAAAACCAATATGGGCGTTTGGTTTTCGCAGAATAGAAACCGTAAAAATAGTCCAGGATATTACATCCATTTTGAAACAGGAAATTCGTTTATAGCTGGTGGAGTTTGGTGTCCTGAACCAAGTGAACTAAAATTAATTCGTAAAGAAATTGAATTTTTTCACGACGATTTGGAAGCCATTGTAAACGATAAAAAGTTCAAAACCGAGTTTAAAGACTTAGATAAATCGGAAGGAAATATGCTAAAAAAAGCACCAAAAGATTTTGATCCAAATCATCCAGCAATTGAGTTTTTGAAATTAAAAAGTTTTACTGCGTCTGAAAAAGTTGACGATAAATTATTCACACAACCCGATTTTAGCAAAAAAATTGCTCAAAAATTAATCGCGTTAAAACCTATGAATGACTTTTTAAATCGAGCTTTAGAAACGGAAGAATAAACTTGGAAGTACGAGGTACAAAATAAGAAGCATGAAGTTACGAGATAATTAAAAAACAACTTTTTTATATTTGTCTAATTTCTAAAATCTGTGTTCAAAAAATCAATTACAACATCAATAAAATGCAAATTCTAACTAACTTTTCTTTAAAAAAATACAACACTTTTGGAATTGAAGCCAAAGCAAAACAATTTGTTGCGATTCATTCTAATGATGAATTAAAATCTATTTTAAAACATCATTCTTCTGATAAAAAATTTATTCTTGGTGGCGGAAGCAACATGTTATTGACACAAGACATTGATGCGTTGGTCATTCACATCGATTTGAAAGGAAAGAAAATCATTAATGAAGACGAAGATTTTGTTTGGGTTGAAAGTCAAGCTGGTGAAGTTTGGCACGAATTTGTTCTTTGGACTATCGATCAAAATTTTGGAGGATTAGAAAACATGTCGCTTATTCCGGGAAATGTTGGTACAACTCCAGTTCAAAATATTGGCGCTTATGGAACCGAAATTAAAGACACCTTTGTTTCGTGCGAAGCTATGAATATTCTATCGCAAGAAATGAAAACTTTCAGCAAAGAAGAATGTAATTTTGGTTATAGAGAAAGTATTTTTAAGCATGAAGTAAAAGATAAATTTGTGATAAGTTCTGTAGTTTTTAAATTAACAAAACGCAATCATAAAATCAATACTTCATATGGCGATATTACGAAAGAATTAGAAAACAAAAACATTACAATTCCAACATTAAAAGATGTTTCTAATGCTGTAATTGCTATTCGCCAGAGTAAATTACCCGATCCAAAAGAGTTGGGAAACAGCGGAAGTTTTTTTAAAAACCCAATTATTTCCAAATCAGAATTTGAAAAAGTGCATGCTTTACATCCCGAAATGCCACATTATGTAATTTCAGAAACAGAAGTTAAAGTTCCAGCTGGTTGGCTTATCGAAAAAGCTGGATTTAAAGGAAAGCGTTTTGGCGATGCTGGAATTCATAAAAACCAAGCTTTGGTTTTAGTAAACTATGGTAACGCAACAGGTCAGGAAATTTTAGCCGTTTCACGCGACGTTCAAGCTACGGTTTTAAAAGAATTTGGAATTGCTATTGAAGCGGAAGTTAATGTGATTTAAAATAAAATGAAAAGTCTTGATATAAATAAAAACGAATTGAACTTATATGGATTTTCAGTCATAAACAGTGTTTATACTAAATCTGAAATACAATCAATTAGTAATTTTATTTCTAATTTAGATACATCAAATCCTATTTTTAGAAAATCTGAAGACCTTTTTGCAATTCGACAATTTATTAAAGAAGTACCTCAAATTAACGATTTAATTTTTACTAAAAGCTTACTTGAAATCATAAAATCAATTGGAGGTAATGATTATTTTGTTGTAAAATCTATTTATTTTGATAAACCAGAAAAATCAAATTGGTTTGTTTCCTATCATCAAGATTTAACAATTTCAATAGATAAAAAACAAGAAATTGTTGGTTTTACTAATTGGACAACAAAACATAATCAATTTGCTGTTCAACCAACTTCGGATATTTTAGAAAATATTTTCACTATCAGAATTCATTTGGACGATACTAATGAAGAAAATGGAGCTTTGAAAGTTCTTGAAAAATCTCATTTAAAAGCAATTAACCGACTTGATAATTTAGTTATCACTAATGAGAAAGAAGTTTTTTGCAATGTGAAATCTGGTGGGATTATGCTCATGAAACCATTGCTTTTTCATGGTTCAAATAAAACTACAAATGATAAAAACAGAAGAGTAATCCATATTGAATTCTCAAATAAAAAATTACCTGAAAATATAAATTGGTCTGAATTTAAATCAATATTTAATTAAAAGATGTACATCCCAAATCTATACAAAAACGAAAATCAAACCGAAATCAAGAATTTCATAGACGATAACGGATTTGCAATTCTAGTAAATCAAACCAACGGAAAGCTTTGGGCGACGCACATTCCATTGTTTTTGGATGTAAATAAATTGGGTAACGAAGTTCTTGTTGGTCATATTTCTCTAGAAAATCCACAAGCCGAGAGTTTTAAAGACAATCATGATGTTTTAGCAATTTTTTCGGGTGCGCATTCCTACATTTCTTCTTCTTGGTACGATCATGAAAATGTACCAACATGGAATTATACCGCAGTCCATGTTTACGGAAAAGTTACTATTTTAAACCACGACGAAGCTGTTTTATCGCTCAAAAAGTTAGTCGATAAATACGAAGCCAAATCTGAAAATCCTGTAAAAGTTGAAGAATTATCTAAAGAAACAATGCGTCAAGCAAGAGGAATTGTAGCTTTTGAAATAGAAATAACATCAATTGAAGCCGTAAAAAAAATGTCTCAAAACAGAGACGACAAAAATTACAAAAACATCATTACAGAATTAGAAAAAACCAATGATAATCAATCTATTGTAGTAGCAAGTGAAATGAAAAAATGTCCGCGATAAATTTTTCAAAAAATCCAAAACCAACTCTTAATATCTAATTTTCATTTAGTACTTTTGCAACCGATTAAAAACCCATTATGTTACTAATTTTACTTTGTCTATTTATTGCTGTTGTATTAGTTCAATTCCTATATTATGTAGTGCTTTTTGGTAAGTTTTCTTTTGCTAAACCGCAAACTTCAACACCAAAGAGAGTCCCTATTTCGGTAATTGTTTGTGCTAAAAATGAAGAAGAAAACGTAAAAAACTTTGTACCTTTATTAGCGCAACAAAATTATCCTGACTACGAAATTGTCTTAATTGACGATGCGTCAAGTGATGAAACTTTAGAAGTTTTTGAAGCATTTGAAAAACAATATTCCAATGTTAAATTAGTAAAGGTAGAAAACATTGAAGCCTTTTGGGGAAACAAAAAGTTTGCCTTAACTCTTGGTATCAAAGCCGCTACAAACGAATATCTATTATTCACAGACGCCGATTGCTATCCAACTTCAACCGAATGGATTAAAGAAATGTCGGCACAATTCACGAAAGAAAAAACCATCGTTTTAGGTTATGGTGCTTACGAAAAAATTAAAAATTCGTTCCTAAATAAAATCATCCGATTTGAAACTTTATTGACTGCAACACAATATTTTTCTTGGGCAAAATTAGGCAAACCTTACATGGGCGTTGGTCGCAACATGGCATACAAACGCGAAGAATTTTTTAAAACTAACGGATTTATAGAACACATGAAAATTCGTTCTGGAGACGACGATTTGTTTATCAATCAAGCTGCAAATTCTAAAAATACAGCCGTTTGTTACACTCCTGATAGTTTTACTTTTTCTAAACCAAAAACTACTTTCAAAGATTGGTTTACTCAAAAAAGAAGACACGTTGCCACAGCTAAACATTATAAATCGTTCGACAGAAGCCAGTTAGCTGTTTTTTATGCTTCGCAATTATTATTCATTATTTTACCAATAATCTTGCTAGCTTTTCAATTTCAATGGATAATTGTACTAAGTTTGATAGCTTTTCGTTATCTATTTGCATGGCTTTCATTAGGCTTTGCAGCAGGAAAATTAAAAGAAAAAGATGTAATGTACTGGTTTCCAATCATCGAAATCACACTTATTGTTACTCAATTAAACATTTTTATCACCAATACATTTTCTAAACCTGTACATTGGAAATAAACTCTCACATAGATAAAGCTAAAAAAGGCGATCAAGTGGCATTCACTTACCTACTCGACCATTATTGGAACGAAGTCTATGGTTTCATGCTAAAACGTACCGAAAACGAAACCGATGCCGAAGATATCACTATAGAAACTTTCTCAAAAGCATTCGACAAACTTTCGACCTACAACCCTGAATTTCAATTCAATACATGGTTGATTGCCATTGCAAAAAATGTTCATATTGATTTACTTCGCAAAAAAAAGTCTACACTTTTTGTAGAAATTACCGACGAAGAAGATCAACAAGCCTACAACATTGCAGACACTTCACCATCAGCAGAAGACGAACTAATTACCGAGCAAAATCTATCGCAATTATTGCAATTCATTAAAGAATTAAAACCTCATTATCAAGAAGTTATACAACTTCGTTACTTTCAAGAAATGAGTTATCAAGAAATTGCAGAACAACTTGAAGAACCGTTGAGCAACGTAAAAATCAAATTACTTCGTGCCAAAAAACTACTGGCAGAAATCATTCAAACCAAACGTTAATTAACTTTTTTTACAAGGAACGAATCGATAGTATTCTTTTGGTTTCCTTATTCCTGCTATCCGCACCGCACGGCGGTTTGCTCCTATCAGGGTTAATTAGTTTTTGTATTGAATAGAATTTTCAAATTCTAAGAATAAATTATTTTAAATCCCAACCAAAAAACAATACTTCAATAAATTTTAATTTTTCTTACAAAATTCACACAATATTGGAATAATCTTTGCGTTATTAAAACAAGAGATCACAACAAAATTTTATTTTCTAAAAAAACGCTTATGTAACATTGATACTTAACATTAAAACTATAAATTATGTCAAACAACAGTATCTTTGGAAAAAAGTGGTTAGACCTTGTATTTGAAGGAAAAAACCAAAAATATGGCGCTTACCAATTGCGTCGCGATAGTTCAAAAACAACTTTAATAGCCTTTTTCGTTTCGGTAACTTTCATAGCATTAGTTTCTGGAACAGGATTACTTCTTAGTTCATTTAGCACTAAACCAATGCCAATACCTCCAGTTACAATAAACGATTCAATTGTTGTAACGCCATACGTGGCTCGTCCTATCGAGAAAAAAAAGGTAGAAATTGAAAAGCCTAAAGTTAAAACACCAGAAATTAAAGTTCCAGAAATTAAAATAGAAAATAGAAATTTTAAAGTAGCACCAACAGAAGAATCTAAAACTCCAGTAACCCCAAATTCAGAAGTACCAATAATAAACGCTCCTGGCACTTTAACAAATGGTCCCGGAACTAGTGAAACTCCAACTTTTGTAAATACTGGCGGAGGAACTTCTGGAAAAGAACCAGCAAAAAATCTTGGCCTACTAAATCCAAAAGAACTTGATACCCAACCAGCATTTCCTGGAGGCATTAAAAACTTTTATCAATATGTAGGCAACAATTTTGACAAAGAAAACCTTGAAGAAGGTGAAACAATTAAAGTAAAAGTTTCGTTTGTAATTGAAAAAAATGGTAGCATGACTGACATTGAAGTCTTAGAAAAAACAAATGAAACGGTAGACAAAGAAGCGGTTAGAGTTTTAAAATCATTAAAAACCAAATGGACACCTGGAATTAAAGATGGCGAACCTGTTAGAACAAGATATACTTTACCAATAACAGTAATGCTGTAATCAAAAATTAGTTAACTTCCCAAAAGTTAATAAATATGACCTGTCCCTTTATTTAAAAAATGAGACAGGTTTTTTATTGATAACTATTTTTTATAATTAGATAGAAAAAGTAAAATCTAATAACCCAAATCTAAAATCTACATTCGTATCTTTGCAATTCAGAAATTGCAAGTATGGAATCAGTTGTAGAAAACACATTACCTATAGGAAAACCAAAATGGCTAAAAGTAAAATTGCCAATTGGACAAAAATATACTGAACTTCGTGGTTTGGTAGACAAGTACAAACTAAACACCATTTGCACCTCAGGAAGTTGCCCTAATATGGGCGAATGTTGGGGTGAAGGAACGGCTACATTTATGATTTTAGGAAACATCTGTACACGTTCTTGTGGATTTTGTGGTGTAAAAACCGGTCGACCAGAAACTGTAGATTGGGACGAACCAGAAAAAGTAGCTCGTTCTATAAAAATCATGAAAATAAAACACGCAGTAATCACTAGTGTTGATAGAGATGATTTGAAAGACATGGGATCAATTATTTGGTTAGAAACTGTGCAAGCCATTCGCCGAATGAATCCTGAAACTACTTTAGAGACTTTGATTCCAGACTTTCAAGGAAACACTAGAAATATAGATCGAATTATTGAAGCTAATCCAGAAGTAGTTTCTCACAATATGGAAACCGTAAGAAGATTGACTCGTGAGGTTAGAATTCAGGCAAAATATGATAAAAGTTTGGAAGTTTTAAGATACTTGAAAGAACAAGGAATTAAGAGAACCAAATCGGGAATTATGTTAGGATTGGGTGAAACTGAAGCAGAAGTCATTCAAACCATGCAAGATTTAAGAGATAACAATGTTGATATTGTTACTATTGGTCAATATTTACAACCAAGTAAAAAACACTTACCAGTAAAAGAGTTTATTACACCAGAACAATTTGAAAAATACGAAAAAATAGGAAAAGAAATGGGCTTCCGTCATGTAGAAAGTGGTGCTTTAGTGCGTTCTAGTTATCATGCTCAAAAACATATTCTATAATTTAAATGTCAAAAAGTATCACTAACGAACAAACGGCAATTAACGCAACCTATTTTAGCTTAATTGGAAATGCAACTTTAGCGGTAATTAAAGGATTAGCCGGTTTTTTTGGTAATTCGTATGCACTTATAGCAGATGCAATAGAATCTACAACAGACATTTTTTCTTCTTTTTTGGTGCTTTTTGGAATCAAGTATTCCAATAAGCCAGCAGACGAAAATCATCCTTATGGTCATGGTCGTGCCGAACCTCTAATAACATTTCTAGTGGTTGGTTTTTTAATTACTTCTGCAACAGTAATTGCTTACGAAAGTATTTTAAATATTGGAACTCCTCATGATCTACCAAAATCTTGGACACTTATAGTATTGGCTGTAATTATCATTTGGAAAGAAATATCTTTTAGATTGGTAATGAAGCGAAGTAAAGAAACCAATAGTTCTTCTTTAAAAGCCGACGCTTGGCATCATAGAAGTGATGCTATTACTTCTGTTGCAGCTTTTGTTGGAATTTCTATAGCACTTTTTTTAGGAAAAGGATACGAATCTGCTGATGATTGGGCTGCGCTTTTTGCATCAGGATTTATACTTTACAACAGCTATTTAATCTTTAGACCAGCACTTGGCGAAATCATGGACGAACACCTGTATGATGATTTAGTTGATGAAATTAGAGTTGTTTCACACAAAGTAGAAGGTGTAATTGATACCGAAAAATGTTTTATTAGAAAAGCTGGAATGAAATACCATGTAGATCTTCATGCAATTGTTGATGCAAGCATTTCTGTAAAAGAAGGACACGATATTTCACATAGATTAAAAGACACATTACGTGATGAAATTCCAGAATTAGGTCACGTTTTGATACACATTGAACCAAATGAATACGACTAGAATTGCCATAAATGGTTTTGGTAGAATTGGAAGGAATCTTTTTAGATTGCTTATCAATCATCCATCAATTGAAGTTATTGCTATCAACGATATTGCCGACAACAGAACAATGGCACATTTAATTAAATACGATAGCATTCACGGTGTTTTACAATCACAAGTTTCATTTGATGAAAACTCCATAATTATTGATGAAAAATCCTATTTATTTTTTCACGAAAAGGATATTAACAATCTCAATTGGAAAGAACTCAATATTGATATTGTAATTGAATCTACTGGAAAATACAAGACATTTGAAGACATCAACAAACACATTTTAGCTGGAGCAAAAAAAGTAATTCTTTCGGCACCATCTGAAGTTGACACAATTAAAACAGTTGTTCTTGGTGTAAATGAAAGCATTCTTGATGGTACAGAAAAAATTATTTCTAATGCAAGTTGTACTACCAATAATGCCGCACCAATGATTAAAGTCATTAACGACTTGTGTGGTATTGAACAAGCTTACATTACAACCGTTCACTCCTACACTACCGACCAAAGCCTTCACGATCAACCACATAAAGATTTGCGTCGTGCTCGTGGCGCAAGTCAATCGATTGTTCCTACAACCACTGGTGCAGCAAAGGCATTGACAAAAATATTTCCAGAAATGGAAGGTAAAATTGGAGGTTGTGGCATTCGCGTTCCTGTTCCTGATGGTTCACTTACAGATATTACATTTAATGTAAAACGTGAAGTATCAATTGAAGAAATTAATGAAGCATTTAAAAAAGCCTCAATAACAAATCTCAAGGGAATTCTTGATTATACTGAAGATCCAATTGTTTCTGTAGATATTATTGGAAATAGAAATTCTTGTCTATTTGATGCACAACTCACATCGGTAATTGACAAAATGGTCAAGGTTGTTGGTTGGTACGACAATGAAATTGGTTATTCATCGAGAATAATTGACTTAATACAACATATTCAAAAATAATTTCCTTACTTTAGAGCACTAAAATAAAGGACTTATTTTATTATGAGGCATGTTTTTCTATTACTTCTTTTAATTCCGACGCTACTTCTTTCTCAAAAAAAAACTCATGAGAAAATTGATAGCACCAGTTACTACATAGATTTAGTTAAATTTAACAAAGGCATCAGCAACTATAAAAATTGCCTAAAATACTCTCAAAAAGCAATAGATGTCGCAAACAAAAGTAATAATCAAAAATCTATAGCAGATAGTTATTCAAATCTAGGAATTATTTATTTGGAATTGAAAAAATTTGATGATGCAATAGATGTGTTTGTAAAAAGTGTTGCTGTCTACTCTACATTACCATATTCATCAGAACAAGCATTTACTCATTATAGTTTGGGTGTTTGTTATATGGAAAAAAATAAATTAACTATGGCTGAAAAGAACTTCAATGCAGCCAAAATAATTTATGAAAAAATCAAAATTCCGAGTGCCATTGAGATGCTCAATCTTCAAAAAGGAATTATCTACAAAGAAAAAGGAAGAACAGACTTAGCAATACCTTTATTTGAAAAAATAATAAGCAAACAAGACACATCTGATACTAACAAAACTAGAACTGAAGCGTTATATCAAATAGGAAAAATTGAACATAGTAAAAAGAGATACAATCTAGCTATCAATTACTTAAACAGAGCCTTATCGTCTAGCAATAACCTAGAACAAAAATCTAATATAATTTTAGCATTGAGTGAAGCATTTGAAAAATCTATGGATATGGATAAATCACATACTTTACTAAAACAATATTTAAAATTAAAAGATAGTTTAACCTATTTAAACAATAAAAAAATAGGTTTTGAAGATTTTGCAACCTTTAAAGATTCAGAAAAATTAAAACTTATTGAGCAAATTGATAAGGAAAATAAAAGTCAAGAAAAAGCAAATACTTTTGCAAAACTGATAAGTATTCTTGCTATTGCATTAATTTCAATTTTATCACTTTTAAGTTTATCGCTGTATAAAAACAATATTCTTAGAACGCAATCCAATTTTTTATTGAAAGAAAAAAATAATGAATTGCAAATTGCTAAAGAAAATGCAGAGAAAGCTTCAAAAGCACGCTCTGAATTTCTTTCAACAGTGAGCCACGAATTGAGAACTCCTTTAAATGCAATTAATGGAATAACGCATTTATTATTGGAAGAAAATCCAAAAGAAAATCAGTTAAATTATTTAAATTCATTGAAATTTTCTGGAAATTATTTGCTTACATTTATCAATGATATCTTAGAAATAAACAGAATTGAATCTGAAAATGTTCCTGTCGAACAAATCAATTGTAACTTAAAAGTACAGCTAATAAATATTCAAAATTCATTTAAAGAGATTGCTCACGAAAATAATAATGCCTTCATTTTAGATGTTGATGATGCAATACCAAACAACTTAATTTGTGATCCCACAAAGCTGTCTCAAATCTTCATAAATCTAGTAAATAATTCACTTAAATTTACTAAAAATGGTTATGTGAAATTAATAGCAAAACTTGTTACTATAGAAGAAGACAAAGTTCTTATATCTTTTAAAGTTTCTGATAATGGAATAGGAATTCCCGACGATAAGCAAGCAGAAATTTTTGATAGTTTCTCACAAGGATCAATTGAAATTAATAGAAAATATGGAGGTACAGGTCTTGGATTGTCTATTGTTAAAAGATTGATTGAGCTTTTGGGAGGAACAATTCAATTAAATAGTAAAGTAGGTTTAGGCACAACTTTTTCGTTTACACTACCTTTTATTACTAGTGATGATATAGTAATTGAGCACAAAGAGCAAATTATTGATACTTCAGCAATAAAAAACAAAAAAATTCTTTTGGTTGAAGACAATAAAATAAACCAAATGATTACCAAAAAAATGCTCGAAAATAAAGGCATGTCGTGCTTGATTGTTGATAATGGCGAAGATTCTGTTACATTGTTAAGAGATTTACACGAATTTGATTTAGTATTAATGGACGTACATTTACCTGGCATCAACGGAACCATTGCAACACAACAAATAAGAGAATTTAATAATAACACTCCAATCATTGCCTTAACAGCGATTTCTCTGAATGAAAACAGAGAAATGTTACTTTCTTACGGAATGAATGATGTAATTACTAAACCATTTGAACCTGAAAATTTTTATAAAATAATTGCAGAAAATTTATTGTAAAAAAAAAGACGTTTTTTCTAAAACGTCTTTTTTTTATTAGTAATTTTTTATTAATTCTTTAATTAATAATCTAACACTTGGTTCGGCTTTTTCGGCTGCTTTTAAAACCTCGGCATGATTTACTTCTTCAATATTTTCTTCGTCACCCATATCCGTTATTACAGACAATCCAAAGGTTTCTAACTCCATGTGACGCGCAACAATAACTTCAGGAACAGTTGACATACCAACGCAATCGGCTCCAATATTTTTAACCATTTTATATTCAGCTAAAGTTTCAAAAGTTGGCCCTTGTAAACCCATGTAAATACCATCTTGAACTTCTATATCCAATGATTTTGCTAGTTCTTTTGCTTTTGTAATCATAGCTCTACTATAAGGCTCACTCATATTTACAAATCTTGGACCAAAACGTTCATCATTTTTTCCTCTTAATGGATGTTCAGGCATCATGTTGATGTGATCGTTAATAATGACAATTGATCCTACTTCATAATTAGGATTAACTCCGCCAGAAGCATTGGAAACAATCAATTTGGTAACACCCAAATATTTCATAACACGCACCGGAAAAGTAACTTGCTTCATATCATATCCTTCATAATAATGAAAACGACCTTGCATAGCTACAACTTTTTTATCTCCAATAGTTCCAAAAACTAAAGCACCTTTATGACCTTGAACGGTTGAAACTGGAAAATTTGGTATTTCTGAATAGGGCAATGTATACTCAATTTGAATATCATCTGTAAAGCTACCCAATCCCGAACCTAAAATCACTCCATACTCTGGTGTGAAACCTGTTTTATCCTTAATAAAATTAACTGTTTCTTGAACTTTTTCCCACATATTTTAAAATTGTTTGGTTGAAATTATCACTATCAGAAATGAAACTACTTTTTATAGGTAAATAATATAAATTATTCCAATGCTGTTTTTTTAATCTAACATAATCCTTTTCTGTTGTGATAATTAATTTATTATTTGCTTTATTTTTTATTGTTTGAATATCGTTTTCTGTAAAATGATGATGATCTGGAAATTCTAATTTTTGATCATTACTATTATCTAAGTAGCTAAAAAAAGATTGTGGTTTTGCAATTCCGGCAAGAAGTATTTTATCACTATTCTTTATTTCTGATACTTTTTTTGACTCAAATTCATTGTAAACCTCTAAATCATAATCAATATAACTAAAAAAAATAGAGCAATTTAATCCTATCTTTTTCTTAATCTTTTCTTGTGCAAGTTCCGATAAATCTTTGGGACATTTGGTGATAATTATCACATTAGCTCTTTTTGCTCCGCTTCTACTCTCTCGAAGATTTCCTGTTGGAAGCATAAAATCATTGCAAAATAAATCGTCATAAGCCGAAAGTAAAATATAAAATCCAGCTTTTACTTTTCTGTGTTGAAAAGCATCGTCCAATAAAATTACATTTGGCTTTTCATGCAAAGAAAGTAATTGTTCTATACCATTTTTTCTATTGGCATCAACGGCAACCTCTATATTTGGAAATTTTTGATGCATTTGAAATGGTTCATCGCCTAGTATTTCGGCAGTAGAAGTTTCATCTGCCAAGATAAAACCTTTTGATTTTCGTTTGTAGCCACGACTTAAAGTAGCAATTTTATAATTTGGCGAAAGCAGCCTAATTAAATATTCAATTTGCGGTGTTTTTCCTGTGCCACCAACGCTTAGGTTTCCTACAGCAATTACAGGAATATCAAAAGCATATGATTTTAGGATTCCGCTATCAAAAAGAAAATTTCTGATAGAAGTTATTACTCCATAGATAACCGAAAAGGGAAAAAGTAAATACCTTAAAATAATCATAGTACGAAAGTAACATTTTTTTTATCTTTGGATAGAAAATAATTTGAAAAATGAAATTTGATTTTAAATTAATTATAGCTTTTATATTTTGTTTCCAAATTGGATTTTCACAAGAAAATCAAGATGCTGCTATTCTTAAAATACTATTGAGCAAATATTATCAGAATGAAAAAGTGATTGTAAAAAACCGTTTACAGTTCCTAAGTTTCTATTGCACAAAAGCACCAAATAATGAAGAAACACTTGAAGTAATCAATAAAAGTCCTTTATTAAAACAAAATGCTACCGAAATTAAAAAGCAAATTAACAACCAATTACAAGAAGATTGGTCTAAAGAATATACATCAATATTTTCAAATCAAAATCAATATTTAAAAAGTAAAGTCAACAATTGTTTGTCGATAGAAGAGTTTCACAAAGTTTCTAAACGTTTTAATGACAACAACCAACGCCTCATGATAGTGAGTAAACCAATGTATTTTGCCGAAAAATATTGTTTGGTAAAAGTTGCATTCTATAGAAATATTGAACACAATTCGGGAAGTTTTTTTCTGTTTGAAAACCTTAATGGAATATGGACAATTAAGGAAGTATTGAATGAGTGGAGTACATAATAGATTTTAGAAAGTAGCTTAAATTAAATTTATGAAAATAAAAGAAATACTTACAATCCTTGAAGAAATGGCGCCTTTAGCCTATGCTGAAGATTTTGACAACGTAGGGTTATTGGTAGGAAATCAAGATGATGATGCCACTGGCGTTTTAGTTTGTCATGACGCATTAGAAAATGTTATTGACGAAGCAATTGCTAAAAATTGCAATTTAGTGGTGTGCTTCCATCCTATTTTGTTTTCTGGATTGAAGAAAATTACTGGTAAAAATTATGTTGAGCGATCAATTCTTAAAGCTATTAAAAATGATATTGCAATTTATGCCGTTCATACTGCTTTAGACAACCATAAAAATGGAGTAAACAAAATTTTCTGTGATGCATTGGGATTAAAAAACACCAAAGTTTTGGTTCCGAAGCCTAATTTTATTCAAAAACTCGTTACTTACACTATTCCCGAAAATGTAGAACAAGTTCGCAATGCATTATTCGACGCTGGAGCTGGAAAAATTGGTAATTATGAAGATTGCAGTTTCAACTCAAAAGGCATTGGAACTTATATGGGTAATGAAAATAGCAATCCCGAAATAGGAGAACGTTTTGAATTTGTAGAAGCTCCAGAAATTAAAATTGAAGTTACTTTTGAGAAACATTTGCAAAGTAAAATATTGAAAGCTCTATTTTCAAATCATGTTTACGAAGAAGTTGCTTACGAAATTTATGATTTACAAAATACACATCAAAATATAGGATTAGGAATGATTGGCTCACTAGAAACGCCAATGTCTGAAACTGAATTTCTTACCTTTGTCAAAGATAAAATGCAATGTGGTGGAATACGACACAGTACTTTTTTAAATAAATCGGTGCAAAAAGTCGCTGTTCTTGGTGGCTCAGGAAGTTTTGCAATAAAAAATGCCATTCAAGCTGGTGTTGACGTTTTCTTAACATCTGATTTGAAATACCATAACTTTTATGAGTCTGAAAATCAGATTGTTTTAGCCGATATTGGTCACTTTGAAAGTGAAAGATATACAAAAAATTATATTGTTGATTTTCTTAAGGAAAAAATTACTAATTTTGCAATCGTTTTATCAGAAGAAAATACAAATCCAGTTAAGTACTTATAGAATATGGCTACTACAAAAGAATTGAGCGTTGAAGAAAAATTAAGAGCGCTTTACGATTTACAAATAATCGATACCAGAATTGACGAAATTAGAAACGTAAGAGGTGAATTGCCTTTAGAAGTTGAAGATTTAGAAGATGAAGTAGCTGGTTTGACTACTCGTTTAGAAAAATTACAAAGTGATTTAGTGACTATTGAAGATAGCATCAAAGCTAAAAAAACTGCAATTGAAAATCACCAAGTTGCCATCAAAAAATATTCTGAACAACA